>NZ_JASLIX010000049.1:0-93848 GCF_030152715.1 Paenalcaligenes sp. | reverse complement strand
AAACCCGAGAACAATAATCGGGTTGAGTTTTTATTTGAACTCGAGGGGGAGCCCGACAACCCCGATAGCATCGTGCACCTCATACCACGTGTGCGCAACGCCCCTTTGGGCTTAATCACCGCTGAAATGATGATTTTGGCTAACAATCTTTGGGGTGGCTTACTCGCCCAATACGATGTACCTGGGATTTATCGCTCACAACAAAACATGCGTACCCGCATGTCGACCCATGCCCTGCCTCACGAAAGCATTGGTGTGCCACAATATGCCTGGTCAACCTCTCCGTTACGCCGCTATGTGGATTTAGTCAATCAGTGGCAAATTATGGCGGCAGCTGAACATGGGGTATCGGCGCGGCTTGTTGCGCCTTTTAAACCTAAAGAAGCCGATTTATTTGCAATTATTGGGGCGTTTGATGCGCAATATACGGCATGGAATGAATTCCAACAACGCCTTGAACGCTACTGGGTATTACGTTGGCTAAAACAACAACAAATTGAACAAATCCCCGCCACTGTCATCAAAGAGGATCTTGTACGCTTTGATATTGCACCTTTTATAACGCGTGTGCCTAGCCTAACAGAAGTAACACGTGGGCAAAAAGTTATACTGGACTTACTCACCACCGACGAGTTAGCGCTTACCGTTAGCTGTCGCGTTCGTGAAATTCTTCCTCTACCAGAACCCGATCAGGCTCCTTTGCCCGAATGATGATAAAGCGCCTCTTATCTCCTTTTGATTACCTTTGGTTAGCTATTGCCTTATCGCTCACCATTCATGGCGCTTTTTTTTATCTTTTCTGGCCCACCAACCATTCCTTACGCTTATCCAACGAACCAGAAGTGGCTCTCATTAACTACAAAAATGATGAGCCTGTGCTTGAAGCACTGCTGTTAGCACAATGGCAGTCCGCTGGTGGAGGGAGCGGGCAGCCTACCAATGCCGCCAGCGTACCATTTAGTGGGCAAGCCCTACCCACCCCCAATGAGCTCGTGCTACAAGCGCTACGCGAGCGCTTGCGCCAAGCAGAACAAGAACAACTACAATTGCTGATGCAACTCGAATCCGAGTGGCAACATGCGCAACAAGAGTCTGCCAAAAGTCAGACTGAAACCCTTCACGCCGCTCAGGAAACCACTCATCAAAATGAGCTTGCACAAAAAATTCATGTGCTTAAAGCCAAGATCGAACACCATAATGCCCAACCACGCATTCATTTTGATGCACCTACGACCAAAGCCTCGCCCTATGCGGCGTATATCGAGGCTTGGCGCGCTAAAGTCGAACGCTTAGGCACAGAGCATTATCCGGAACAAGCCAAGGGACAGCTCTCTGACCGTTTACAAATGACGGTATATATAGATAATGAAGGGCATTTACTCAAGGTCGATATTCATCAGCCAGCTCACAATCCGCTATTTAATGTAGCGGCTCAGCGCATTATTCGTTTAGCCGCTCCTTTTGAAGCATTTAGTCCAGAAATGAAAGCAGAGATTGATGTGCTTGCGATCACACGGAGCTGGCATTTCACCCAAGGTCAACTTAGTACGCAATTACCATGACTTCTTATCCCCTACAATGTGCCGTCATCGGCAACCCCATTGCGCATAGCCGCTCTCCAGAGATTCATCATGCCTTTGCCAAGCAGTGTGGATTGGCTCTGCAGTACCAGCGTCTCTTAGCAAATGATAATGATTTCTCTGATCATGTGCGTGGTTTTTTTGCTCAAGGTGGACGGGGCTTAAATGTCACGGTCCCTTTCAAGGAAAAAGCCTTTGCTTTAGCAGATGTAATCAGCCCCCGTGCCCAACAAGCAGGTGCAATCAATACTCTCTGGATGCAAGATGGCCAACTACATGGTTGTAATACTGATGGTATTGGCTTAGTACAAGACTTAATCCGCTTAGATTTTGACCCAAAGCAGCAACGTGTATTGCTTATTGGTGCGGGTGGTGCAGCGCGCGGCGTGCTTCTTCCTCTTATCGAAGCAGGGGTCAAGCAACTACGTGTGGTTAATCGCACAGCAGCCAAAGCCCAACAACTCATCAGCCCCTTAGCACATACGACTTCAGCTTTAGAGGCCGGCGGTTTAGACAACACCCAGGGCATCTGGGATATCGTTATCAATGCCACCTCGAGCAGCCTACAAGCGCGCCACCCATTAGACGTACCCCTTAGTTTTAGCTCACAGGCGTTGGCTTACGATATGGTGTATGGGGCTCAGCCTACGCCATTTATGCAAAGCTGCTTACAACAAGGCGCCAGCCACAGTGCTGACGGCTTAGGTATGCTCGTTGGCCAAGCAGCAGAAAGCTTTGCGATTTGGCATGGACAACGTCCAGATCCTGCCCCAGTACTGACCTTTTTACGCCAACAATTGGAGTCATGAAACGCTCATCCTCTAGCCCTGCTAAACGGCTTGCCGTTGTCTTAATCGTATCCATAGCGCTAGTACTGTTGTATCAACTAAGCTTCTTAGTACGTATCGTCTGGTTTAATTTTTATAATCCTAGCTCCAGTGCGGTGATGCGTCAGACCCTAAGCGAGCTACGCAAAGACGATCCAAACGTACAGCTACGTTTTGAGTGGGTGGATTATGATCAAATCAGCCCACATATTAAACGCGCGGTAATTAGCTCCGAGGACGCCAACTTTTTAGATCACACTGGCATAGAATGGGAAGCCATACGTCAGGCCTGGGAGTACAATAAAAAACAGGCCGCTCAAGGCTCCGATCGACGTCGCGGTGGCTCTACCCTAACGCAGCAATTGGCTAAAAACCTTTTTCTTTCTACGTCCCGTAGCTATACACGTAAAGGCCAAGAGCTCATCTTAAGCTATATGATCGAATACGTGATGCCTAAGCAACGTATATTAGAACTGTATTTAAATATGGCCCAGTGGGGGCAAGTAGACTTCGGCGTCCAGGCGGCAGCGCAGCGCTATTTTAAAACCCACGCCAAACAGCTTAGCGCTAGCCAAGCGGCGCGGCTTGCTGCTATGCTTCCTAACCCTGTTTTTTATGACAGGAATGGCAACACCCCTTATTTACAACGCCGCACTAACACCATCATGCAACGTATGCGCCAAGTTCGCATACCTTAATGGATTTACTTTATGCGCACCGCTCGCCGTTACATTGCATCCGAAATTTACCGCTCCAGTGCAGTTGTCTTACTGGCTCTGATTGGTTTATTTAGCTTTTTTAATTTAATCGAGGATTTAGACAAGTTAAGTGCTACGTTTAGCCTAACCAATCTGTTGTATCTACAAGCGCTTAGCTTACCTAGTCAACTCTATGAACTTTTACCCATTGGGTTGCTCATCGGTGCAGTATTAGCATTAGCTGGACTAGCACAACGGAATGAGCTTGTTGTGCTGCGTGTTGCGGGTATTAGTGGTTTACAGCTGCTATTACTTTTGTGGGTGATTACGATTCCAGCCATGCTAGGGGCATTAGCCCTATCCGAATACATCACCCCACGCGCGGAAATCCAAGCCAGCGAAAGCAGTTTAAAACTGCTGGGGCGTGCGGGTGGAGGGCGCTTACATAGTGGCTACTGGTTTAAAGAAAACGAGAGCCAAGACACAATGCGTCTCATCAATATCGGTCGCTTAGCCGATAAATCCACGGTGCAAGAAATTACGGTTTTTGAATTTAACTCACAACAGCATCTACGCGCTTATATTCAAGCAGAAAGCGGTTACTTCCAAGACGGTCAACTGCATCTACAACAAGTGCAACATGCACAGCTTCCTGAAAATGTCTTAGATGCCTTACAGCAAGGATACGTACGTACTGAACCCTTACTCATTCGTGAAAGCATTGACCATCTACGTTTAAACACAAGCTTAAGTGCAGAGCGCTTACTCGCTCGTATTCTCACTCCTGAGCGCATGACGATCAGTGACCTGATGGATTATATTGATTACTTAGACAGTAACCAGTTGCAATCCGACCGCCAAACCGTAGCCTTATGGCGCAAAATTGCCTACCCTTTTTCTCTATTGGTCATGATTACCATTGCCGCGCCCATTAGCTTTATGCAGACACGCCGTGGTGGTGTGGGCAGTAAAATCTTTATTGGCATTTTAATCGGGGTCGGCTTTTTTATGATGAACCAGCTCGCCTTAAACGTTGGCATGCTAAGCCGTTGGCAACCTTGGGTTACGGCTTTACTACCCAGCTTATTGGCTTTGTGTTTGGCGCTACTGGCTTTGTTTATTATTGAAAATAAGCACCGCTGGCGTAAAAAAATCACTTCGGAGCATGCGGCATGACACACCCTTCTTCTATTTGGGTCATCGGCGATATACAAGGCTGCGCACACAGCCTACGTCACTTACTCCAACAACCTGCACTGCAAGACCCCAACGCTCACTTTATTTTTGTAGGGGATTTGGTCAATCGAGGTCCTGACTCTGCCGGAGTATTGCGTCAAATCCAAGCTCTAGGAAAACGCGCACAAACGGTACTCGGCAACCATGATCTGCATTTACTTGGTGTAGCGGCTGGTCAGCGCAAATGTAATCGATCGGATACATTGTCTTCGGTGCTAACCGCTCCCGATGCCGATGCGCTGATTCACTGGTTACGCCACCAACCGTTAGCGCTGCACCATGCCGGTCACCTTATCATTCATGCAGGGCTACACCCTGCTTGGTCCTTGCAGACAGTATTACACCTAGCCCATGAAGTTGAGCAAACATTACAAAGCCCTCATTGGCAGGACCATATTGCTCAACTCTTTGGCAATCAGCCCAGCCAGTGGGCAAACGATTTGGAGCCCATCGCAAGACAACGCTACACCGTTAATGCGCTAACACGCTTACGGCATTTTACAGCCAAAGGTGAAATCGACCATCAATATAAAGGCGCCCCCAAAGCCCAACTAGGCCTCACGCCCTGGTTTGATATGGAAAACCGCCAAATCGAAACACCTGTAATCTTTGGCCACTGGTCGACACTAGGCTTATATATGCGTGCCGATGTGATGGGGATTGATACCGGATGCTTATGGGGCGGACAGCTCACGGCGGTGGATTTACGTACACGCCAAATTGTACAAGTCGCCAACCAAGACGGTCCCCTACGCCCAAACTAGCATAGTGCTAAAGCGCTTTTTGGATAGCGGTCTGAGCTTGAAGTGCTGTTTCCACGCGCCCCTGCTGTCGATTCTGCGCATGCGGCAATACGGCTAAAAACTCACACTCCACCCGCACTCCGGGGCGACTTAAAAGCAACCACATATTTTGCAAAAGACTTTGTTCCCCGACAAACGCCACTCGGGGGCTGCGCTGTTCACCATCATAAAAACGCAACACTAAGGGCTGAATATCTACCCCTGTGCTCAATGCGGTTTCAAATAAGCTTGCATGAAAACTGCCCACTGCCAAACCATCAGAAGTTGTGCCCTCAGGAAACAATCCAACCGCTTGATTTTGTCTAAACAACGCCTGCATTTGCTCTGATACATGCTTAATGGCTTGGCGCTGCCCGCGCTCGATAAACACCGTGCCAGCCCCCGCTACTAGCCAACCCAATACCGGCCAACGGCGGATTTCACTTTTTGCCACAAAAGCCGTTGCACGCTGAGCATTCAAAATAAAAATGTCTAACCATGACACATGATTAGACACAAATAACACCGGTGTGGCCGTCACCACCTGCCCTATATAATCCACGCGAACTCCGCACCAGTGCAATAATCCACGGGACCACCACCGAACTTGCTGATTACGCCCTGCTTGCTGCAAAAAAGGAAAAACTAAAGCAAGTAAAAGCAGCCCCAGCCCTACCCACAAAAAAAGCGCGCTAAGGCGCCATACAAATCGCCACACGCTCATTCTGCTTTTTGATCCAACCACCGTTGTAATATCACCGCCGCTGCCACTGCATCATCGTCAGCATGCGTCGCTAAAATAGCCTGTGCCTCTAGACTTGAGCCTCGTTCATCGACTAAGTGCACCATTAGACCATAGCGTCCATGCAGTTGATGCGCAAAGCGCCGACAACGCAGCGAACTATACTGCTCCTGCCCATCTAAAGTTAATGGCAGCCCGACGACAACCGCATCAGGTTGCCACTCCTCTAATAACTGCTCGATTTGAGCGAAACGCTCTTGCTTTGTCACGGGACGTAAAATTGTCAACGGACGCGCCTGTGCGGTTAGGGTATTGCCTATGGCCACACCGATTTTTTTAAGGCCATAATCAAAGCCGAGTAATGTTGCGGCCTCAGGCATGACCTGCAGTTCCTGTCAACATAATAGGATCAATACCAAGCTGCGCTAACGCGGCTTGGTAACGCTCCGAAGCGGGGATAGTAAACAAAATATCCACATTGGCCTCCACATGGAGCCAAGCCCCTTGGGCCATTTCCTCTTCAAGCTGCCCCTCGCCCCAGCCTGCATAACCCAGAGTAACCAGCAGCTGATCAGGACCACCACCAGCTGCCACCTCTTGCAATACATCACGCGAGGTCGTTAACGCCACATCCCCCATACGAATACTCGAGCTGTAATCCCCTACAGGCTGATGCAGCACAAAACCACGATCGGTCTGTACCGGCCCCCCAAAGAACACCGGTGTGTCTTGACGCACCCCAATCTCTAGTGATAAGTCTAAATCAATGCGCTGAAGTAGGTCGCCCAAGGTTAAATCCGTCGGTCGATTGATCACAATCCCTAAAGCGCCCTCTTCGTTATGCTCACAGATATAGATGACCGTATCCGCTAAGCTTCCTCCCACCATGCCGGGCATGGCGACCAGCAACTGCCGCGAAAAATCCACGCGCTGTAGGTGGGACGATGTTGTTGTGGTTGGCATCACAATCTCCTGGAATCAAAACAACCAAGGGAATAAGGCGTTAAAGACATGGATGCGTTAGACTTCAATCATTTCAAAGTCTTCTTTACGCGCACCACACTCAGGGCACACCCAGTTAGGGGGGACGTCTTCCCATTTGGTGCCTGGAGCGATGCCCTCTTCGGGTAAACCAGCTTCCTCATCATAGATCCATCCACAGATCAAACACATCCATGTACTCATAATAAAACTCACTAAAAAACAGGGATTGCCCGAAACAAGAGGCAATCTATTAAAATGAACTGATAATACTGAAAATAAACAAAAGATAGTACCTGTTTATTTTTGATTCACGCTAATCGTTTCGCATTTTTTCATTTTCATGGCTGCTATGACTGCAACCCCTCCGCCCACCGTATTGATTTTTGCACCATTAGACCCAACGGGGGCTATGTATCTGCCTGCCGATGCCATCAGCTGCGCCGCTGTCGGTTGTCACGCTTTGAGTATCGTCACCGCATCACATGTTCAAGATACGACTCACACGGAACAAATCACCCTTACAGCACCGGATATTCTGTATGATCAAATGCGGTGCTTACTTGAGGATATGTCGGTACATAGTATCAAAGCCGGTCCTATTTATAGCATTGATACCGCCAGCGTGTTAGCGCAAATCGCAGCGGACTACCCGGATTTGCCCTTGGTGCTCCACCTACAATCCATCCCTGACGACAGTATTTTAAGCAATGATGCCGATGTAGATGAGATTACCGACGCCATCTGTCAGCTCGTTGTCCCACAAGCTGATTTGGTCGTGGCTGACCAGACCCTTCTTATGCAATGGCAGGCAGACGGGCTGCTGCCCGAGCAAAACAACCCGATCAATAGCTTATTGGACTGTGGTACCGAATGGGTATTTTGCTCACTGCCCCAGCCTGAGTCCGTTACAGTTTTGCACCAGCTTTATAATCAAGATGGCTTACAACAGCAATGGCAAAGCCCTGTGCCATCAGCACGGCTGCAAGACACCGAAGGATTATTAAGCACCAACATCTGCGCTTTTTTGGCCAAAGGACTACCAATGGCCGAGGCCTGTGCTGCAGCAATCCACCATATACATGATGCCATTCCCCATGCTTTTCAAGCAGGAATGGGCGCTCGCATTATAAACCAAGGTCTGAACCGGAACTAGAATGACAGCCTCTTTACCCTTACGCTTTCCACGTGGCTTATACGGTATCACCCCCGAATGGGAGGATACTGCGCGCCTACTGGACGCGATTCGTGCTGCTTATGATGGGGGCATGCAAGTGCTGCAATGGCGTCGTAAGCTCGCTCCAACGGCCTTACACCACCAACAACGTCAAGCGGTACAAACGCTTTGTCAACAACTGGGGCTACCGCTCATTATCAATGACGACTGGCAAAGCGCTCGCGAGCTCGGTGTGGCCGGGGCCCATTTAGGCCGCGAGGACGGTGAGCTGCGTCATGCCCGAGCCGGGCTCGCTCCCCAGCAATGGCTGGGTAGCTCCTGCTATGACCGTCTTGACCTTGCCGAACAAGCCCTGCAAATTGGTGTCGACTATGTGGCATTTGGTGCGGTGTACCCCTCACAGGTTAAACCTAACGCCCCACGTGCCACGCTCACTATTTTGCAACATGGGCGAGCGCTTTGCGAGCGCTTTGCTCAAAATGAACGTGCTGCGGTGGTGGCAATTGGTGGGATTACCTCAACCAATGCCGCGCCTTTAATCGAGGCCGGTGTAGATAGTATTGCAGTTATCAGCAGTCTATTTGAAGCCGAAGACATCTACACCGAAGCCCGTGCCTTTAGCCGCCTTTTTCAAATGTAATTAACAGGATTTTTTATGTCTACCAATAAAGAACTTTTTGATCGCGCTTGCCAGCATATTCCAGGCGGAGTGAACTCGCCCGTGCGCGCTTTTGGCTCCGTGGGTGGTACACCACGCTTCATTGCCCGCGCCCAAGGTGCTTATGTGTGGGATGCCGAAGGCAAACAATACATTGACTATGTTGGCTCTTGGGGGCCAGCCATTTTGGGTCATGCCCATCCTGACGTGGTAAAAGCCGTACAAACAGCGGCTGCCGATGGCTTGTCCTTTGGTGCGCCCACAGCAGGCGAAGTGGAACTGGCCGAGCTAATCTGTCAGCGCTTGCCCTCTATTGAAAAAGTTCGTTTGGTTAGCTCTGGCACCGAAGCCACCATGAGTGCAATTCGTTTAGCACGCGGTTATACCGGTCGCAACAAAATCATTAAATTTGAAGGCTGCTACCACGGTCACGCGGACAGCTTGTTGGTAAAAGCCGGCTCGGGCTTGCTAACGTTTGGCAATCCCACCTCGGCAGGCGTACCCGAAGATTTTATTCGTCATACCCTAGTTCTAGACTACAACAACATCGAAGCCGTTAAAGCCGCATTTGCAGAGCATGGCTCAGATATTGCTTGCGTTATTGTTGAGCCGGTAGCCGGTAATATGAATTTAATCAAACCCGTCGCCGGTTTTTTAGAAACCCTGCGCGAGCTCTGTACCGAACACCAGTCCGTTTTAATTTTTGACGAAGTCATGACCGGCTTTAGGGCAGGGCCACAAGGTGTACAAGGCCTAACCGGCATTAAACCGGATATGACCACCCTCGCTAAAGTGATTGGCGGCGGTATGCCTGTCGGTGCTTTTGGTGGCCGAGCCGATATTATGGATACCATTGCCCCGTTGGGCGGCGTTTATCAAGCCGGTACGCTATCCGGTAACCCCGTGGCGGTAGCTGCTGGTCTCGCTACCTTAAAACTGCTAGATAACGAGGCGTTTTATCAACAGCTTGCTGCACAAACCCAAAAATTAGCACAAGGCCTAGAAGCCGCAGCCAAAGCCGAAGGCATCACTTTTTGTACTGATTCCGTCGGCGGCATGCTTGGCTTGTATTTCAGCGAAACCATACCTACCTCTTTTGCCGAAGTCTCTGCCAGCAACACCACAAAATTTAACCAATTCTTTCACGCCATGCTCGATGAGGGCGTGTATTGGGCACCATCGGCCTTTGAGGCCTCGTTTACCTCCGGCGCTCATACCGACGAGGTGATTCAAGCCACGCTCGATGCCGCCGCTAAAGTTTTCAAGCAGATTAAAGACTAACTCTTTGATTCTCTCTTGATTATTCGCAAGGCATAATCATTTTGCCCCCCATAGAATCAATACCATGTTCAATTTAAAAATGGTATGACATATTGGGGGGCATAATAATGATGATTAATGACATTCCAGCCGAAACCACTCTTACCGAGCTTCCTGACCTTGAAAGTCGTTTAAATCCTACCGCTTGCGACCATTTACGGACTTGGCTACGTTTCCAAAGCTGCAACCGCTTGATTGAAAATGAAATTCGTAGTCGTTTACGCAAAGAATTCAATACGACCCTACCTCGCTATGACTTGATGGCACACTTAGAAAAATTCCCTAAGGGTATCAAGATGAGCGATTTGTCGCGTCACATGATGGTAACCAATGGCAACATCACCGGCATTACCGATCAGCTCGTCAAAGATGGCTATGTACAGCGCGTAAAACTACCACAAGACCGTCGTAGCTCCCTGCTTAAGCTCACCGCAAAGGGGCGCGTACACCTGGCAGAAATCAATGCTGCTCACAATGAATGGGTATGTGATCTCTTTGGACAACTTTCTGACCAAACCGTACAAAACATGTTAAGCAGCCTAAACGAGCTCAAAATGCTTTCTCATCTTTTCACAACGCCTAACCCCTAATCAATAAGCTAAAAGCGCGGTAATATAGATCCATCTCTATTATCAACGCTTTTGTAGGTGTGTTATGGCTGTTAATCTTGTTATTCCGCCCCAATCAGAAATCCATGCGGTCAAAGGGGTAAAAATTGGTATTGCCTCCGCTGGTATCCGCAAGGCTGGCAACAAAGACATCACGATTTTTCAGTTTGCCCCGAATACAGCCATTGCTGGCGTATTCACCACCAATCGCTTTAAAGCCGCACCCGTTCAGCTTTGCGAAGCCCATTTGGCCTCTGACA
This sequence comes from Paenalcaligenes sp., assembly GCF_030152715.1. Taxonomy (NCBI): domain Bacteria; kingdom Pseudomonadati; phylum Pseudomonadota; class Betaproteobacteria; order Burkholderiales; family Alcaligenaceae; genus Paenalcaligenes; species Paenalcaligenes sp. Next base: position 82,979 of record NZ_JASLIX010000049.1, on the reverse strand, counting down.
AAGACCCTCAAGCCTTAGTCATCAATACGGGTAATGCTAATGCCGGCACGGGCGAGCCCGGTTTAGTCGATGCGCGTAAAACCTGCGAAACCGTAGCCGAGCTTTTACAACTACGCCCCTCTCAGGTACTGCCCTTTTCCACTGGCGTGATCTTAGAGCCCTTACCCATGGAAAAACTACTTGGTGCCCTACCCGCCGCGGTTGCCGACCTACAGGATAACAATTGGTTTAATGCTGCTTACAGCATTATGACCACGGATACCCAACCCAAAATCCATTCCACACAGCTCCAGCTCGAAGACCAGACCATTACCATTACAGGTATTAGTAAAGGGGCGGGTATGATTCGCCCGAATATGGCCACTATGCTAGGGTTTTTGGCCACAGACGTAGGCATTGCGCCTGACCTACTCCAAGAAATGACACGCGCTATTGCGAACAAATCCTTTAATCGCATCACCATCGACGGTGATACCTCTACGAATGACTCTTTTGTGATTGCCGCTACGGGTCAAAGTGGCATCCATATTGATAGCGTAGCCAACCCGCACTATGCTCAGGTTTTTCAGGCTCTCAAGGAAGCCGCCATCGATTTAGCACAGAAAATTGTGCGCGACGGCGAGGGCGCCACTAAATTCATCACCATTACCGTAGAAAAGGCCGCCACCTCTGAAGAAGCACGAAAAATCGCTTACGCAATTGCTCACTCTCCCTTAGTTAAAACCGCATTTTATGCCTCTGACCCCAACCTAGGTCGGATTTTGGCAGCAATTGGTTATGCCGGTGTCACGGATCTGGATGTCAGCCAGCTCCGCTTATGGCTAGGGGATGTACTGGTTGCCATTGACGGGGGGCGCAATCCCGATTACCTTGAAGCCGATGGCAAACGTGTTATGGAACAAAGCGAGATTCTCGTGCGTGTGGACTTAGCCCGCGGCGAGCACAGTGAAACCGTTTACACGTGTGACTTTTCTCACGATTACGTAAGCATTAACGCTGATTATCGCTCCTAATCCTCACTGCTTTTCCTGCCCTGTAACAACAGGGCAGTAGTGCATATCACTCACGGTGCCATCCACCCCATTGGGATAGGTGTTTTATTTACCTGGAGACAACACTGTGACGGCTACCGATCTTATTCTCACTCATACTCATAATCATATTGGCTACCTGACTTTAAATCGCCCCCAAGCCTTTAATGCACTTAATATCGAGATGATTCGAGCCATGCAACAGCAGCTCGACGCTTGGCAACACGACCCAGATATTTATGCCATATGTATACGCGGTAACGGCGAAAAAGCGTTTTGTGCAGGCGGAGATATTCGTGATATGTATCACAACCACCTTAAAGATCCGGCCTTAAACGTCACTTTTTTTCAAGAAGAATACGCGCTGGATTACACTTTGCACACGTATAAAAAGCCCGTAATAGTTATTGCTCACCAGCTCGTTTTAGGCGGCGGAATGGGGTTACTCCAAGGCGCTGACTTTAGGGTAATCAGTGAGCAAACACGCTTAGGTATGCCCGAAGTTGCCATCGGCTATTTCCCTGATGTAGGTGCCAGTTATTTTTTATCACGCTTACCGCATCAAGCTGGGGCATATATGGGCATTACGGGTAATACACTCAATGCCACCGACGCGCTCACCGTGGGTTTAGCGGACTACTGCTTACCCCTTTCCCATCTGGCCCATCTGCAACACGAACTAGAACAAATCCACTGGGAGGCAGACGCTTTTGAAACCATTCAACGTCTGCTACTGCAGCAGCCCTCCACACAACCTGATTCTGAACTTAACCCCTATTGGGCGGCTATTGAACAACACTTCCAGCACAACACCGTCACCGATATCGTTGCTTCGCTACAAAATGAATCCCGTCCTGAGTACCAAAACTGGGCACAACAAACCTTAGCCACCATCACCAGCCGCTCGCCTATTGCTATGTGTATGGCTCTAGCATTACAGCAACGAGGCAAGCACATGACACTAAAAGACTGTTTCGATATGGAACTCTATATGGATAGTATTTGGTTTGAGCGAGGCGACATTATGGAAGGCGTTCGTGCCCTGAGCATTGATAAAGATAAAAAACCTGTGTGGAATCCCGCAACGCTAGAGGCGGTCACCCCCGAGAAAATTCAGTCTTTTTTTACTGATTTCAAATAAAAAAAAATGTCAACAGGCTATAACCCGATCAGTATTATCCCCTTATAAAAGCCCATACCCAAACCCACAATATATTGATATTCTAATTAAAAGATCTCATCCCCAATGTAGCAACATCCATTGGGGGGTTACTGTAATACACCATAATTAAACAGTAATTCACTACCCGTAGTATTTGTAGCAGGAGGAGGCGCATGAGTCGCAGTAGCTATGTACACGGCAGTACCCAAGTTGCACTCACCAACCAAACCATTGGTGATTATTTTGATCAAATCGTACAAAAGCAGGCGAACCATGATGCGCTCATCAGTTCTGCTGAAGGCCTGCGTCTCAATTGGCAACAACTACACCAAGCCACTCAAACCTTGGCTGCGGGGCTGCTTGCTTTGGGGCTAACCACTGGCGACCGGCTCGCCATTTGGGCACAAAACAGCAGCACGTGGCTTATCACCCAGCTCGCTTGCGCCAAAACGGGGATTATTCTGGTCAATATTAACCCCTCTGCCCGCAGCAGCGAACTAGCACAACAGCTAAATGCCGTGGAAGCCAAGGCCTTATTATTTCAAGCAAAATTCAAAAGCAGTGACTACACCCATATGGTGCAAACGCTGCTGCCAGAGCTTGCCCAAGCCCAGGCGGGTCAACTACAAGCCCAAGCCATCCCGTCATTGCGGCATGTGATCCAAATCGATGATGATGCCCCGACTGGTATGTGGGATTTACGCACGGTCAAACAGCTTGCGCAGCGCGTTTCTGCCGAGCAAGTAAACACCGTTCAGCGCACATTGCATTGCCATCAGCCCTGCAATATTCAATTTAGTAGTGCGCTTGGTACCGAAGCCGCACCGGTCACGCTTAGCCACCACAACATTCTCAATAACGGCTACTTTATTGGCCAGCAGCTTCAGCTCACTCCCGCTGATCGAATTTGTATCCCTGTACCGCTATTTCACTGTTTTGGTATGGTCATGGGTAATATGGCTGCCATCGCCCATGGGGCGACGATGATTTATCCCGATCAAGCCTTTGATCCTGAAAAGGTATTGCATACGATTCACACCGAACGATGCACAGCCTTATACGGGGTTCCGGCTATGTTTGTCAGCCTACTTGATCATCCCATGCTGGCCCAAAGCGATGTTAGCTCCCTACGTACAGGGATTATGGCCGGTGCGCCCTGCCCCATTGAGGTAATGCAGCGCGTCACTACAGAGCTCCATATGCCTCAGGTTGTCATTGCTTATGGCATGACGGAATCTTCTCCTGTTTCTTTTATGAGCTCTGTTCATGACCCGCTTGATCGACGGGTCAGCACCGTGGGTCAGGTTCAACCCCATATCGAGGCCAAAATCCTCGATGAGAATAATCAAATCGTTCCCCTTGGCACTGTAGGTCAGCTTTGTGTTAAAGGCTACCACGTCATGCAAGGCTACTGGCAACGTCCCGATCTTACCCAACAAGTCATTCGCGAAGGCTGGTTATATACCGGTGATTTAGCGCGTTTTGACGAAGACGGCTACTGCCAAATCGTGGGCAATATCAAAGACATGATTATCCGCGGCGGGGAAAACATTTATTTAGCCGAGGTCCACGCTTTTGTGCGGCAGCACCCTGCAATTGCCGAACTTATCCTCTTTGGCGTACCCGATCCGCGCATGGGCCAAGAGCTCTGCGCAGCCATTCGCCTACACGAGGGTCATACGCTAGACGCCGATGGCCTTCGTCAGTACTGCCATGGTCAAATCGCCCATTACAAAATCCCTCGTTATGTGTTGTGTTATGACCAATTCCCCAGCGCAGGACCAAATCAATCACTTAAAGATCTGTTAGAAGCAGACGCCATTCAAAAACTCGGTCTCTAGTCCGAAAACTTATACCTAGATTGGGCGACGCTACCAAAGGTCGCACTGTGAGGAAGACATCATGAGCTTAACGTCAACGTTAACGTCAACAGCACCTAACAACGAGGTGGTGTTAGCGTGTCATAACATCAGTCGGTGGTTTGGCGGGTTACACGCCGTCAAGCACGTGACGATGGAAATACGCAAAGGAGAAACCTTAGGATTAGTGGGGCCAAATGGTTCAGGAAAAACCACTACGGTAAATGCCATTACTGGCTTTTTCCCACCCCAAGAAGGTGAGATTCTCTATATGGGGCGCCCTATCCAAAAAATGCGCCCGCATGAAATTGCACAACAAGGCATTGCACGAACTTTCCAGAACGTCGCTCTGTTTAAAGGGATGAGTGTCTTAGACAATATTTTGCTAGGGCGCCATAACTTTATGAAACCCAGTGTATTACGCGCCATGCTCTATTGGTGGTCTGCACAAAAAGAAGAGGTCAGCAACCGCTATAAAGTCGAAGAAATTATCGACTTGCTGCAATTAGAGGATGTGCGCGATGAAATGGTTGACGTAGTGCCACTAGGCACCCAAAAACGGGTCGAGCTCGCCCGTGCTTTGGTCGCTGAGCCTCAGTTCTTGATCCTTGATGAACCCATGGCGGGCATGAACCAAGAAGAAAAAGAATACATGGTTCGCTTTATTTTGGATGCTAAAGAAGCACTGGGTCTCACTATTTTGCTCATTGAGCACCATATGGATGTAGTTACTGCCATTTGTGATCGACTCGTCGTGCTGAATAACGGCGAAAAAATCAAAGAAGGCCAACCGCTTGAAGCCATTAGCGACCCCACAGTTGTCGCTGCCTACATTGGGAGGGTTGATAATGCAGCAGCTTGATGCCCGTGAATTATCGCGCCAGCTCCACCCACACTGGGAGGACACAGACCATTTACTGACGCTACTGGCTGAAAATGCCAAAAATTTTCCTCAGCAAGTCGCCATGCGCGAACGCGACCACGGTATTTGGCAAGAATATACGTGGCAAGACTACCTTGACCATGTCATCGGTTTTGCGGCGGGTTTAGAACAGCTTGGTGTCAAAGAAAATGACATCGTATTGATTTTGGGCGATAACCGACCCGCGTTATATTTCGCCATGTTAGGCATTATTGCCTTGCGTGCCATCCCTTCGCCAGCCTACCCTGACACCACCCCCGAAGAGCTCTCTGGTCAAATCGAACGCGAGCGCATTGCATTTGCGGTGGCCGAAGACCAGGAACAAGTGGATAAACTGCTACATGTAGTCAAAATCCAAGGGGATCAAAGCGGCATTCGCCGTATTATTTATGATGACCCCCGCGGGCTGGAGCAGCAGAACCACCCCCTGACCATCGCGTTTAAAGAGGTGGTTGCCAACGGCCAAGCGCGCCTTAACGCCGAACCCGCGTTATTTAACGACCTAATTAATCGCCCTTCGATTCATGATACGGCGGCGCTCTTGCACTCGTCAGGGACAACCGGCGTCCCCAAAGGAATCCCTCTTAAACACGGCCATATCTTATATGGCGCACGGAATGCGGCGAATGCAGGCTACTTTTCCGAGGGGGAAGTACACATGGCGTATCTCCCCATAGCTTGGGTGGGGGATTTTATTTTCTCCATTGGGGCGGCTTTAGCCTTACGCTTTGTGGTAAATATCCCCGAACGCCAAGAAACCTCTCAGCACGATTTGCGCGAAATTGCCCCCACCTTGTACTTTTGTTCACCACGAGCTTGGTCGAACATGCTGACTCGTATCCAAGTCGGCATTGACGAATCCCCCCCCTTTAAGCAGCGCATGTATCACCACTTTATGAATTTTGCCCTTGAGCTCGAGCGCAAACGACTGAATGGCAAACAACCTTCGTTTGGGCAAAAGCTGTGGTACTGGGTCGGCGAGCAGCTTATTTATGGACCGGTCAAAGACCATCTGGGCTTATCGCGCGTTACCAAGCCCTATACCGCAGGAGAAGCCATCGGAGAAGATGTGTTCTTATTTTTCCGAGCGCTAGGCTTAAACTTGCGCCAATTCTATGGACAAACCGAAAACTGTGCTTTGGCCGCGGCGCAATCCGCTGATGAGGTCAAACTGCATACTGTAGGACGTCCTTTCCCCGGAGTAGAAATCAAAATCAATGATGATGGCGAAATCCTTATGCGGGGAGATAACGTTTTTGACGGCTATTATGAAAAGCCCGAAGACACGGCTGAAACCTTACGCGATGGCTGGATGCACACCGGTGACGCGGGCTATCTCGAAGAGGACGGTCAGCTGGTGGTGTTAGGGCGTGTCTCTGAAGTAGTGTACACCGCCCAAAAAGAGCGCTTTATTCCCACCTATATTGAAAACCGCTTACAGTTTAGTCACTACATTAAAGACGCCTGCATTCTGGGTAAGGATCGTGATTATCTCACGGTCATTATTTGTATTGATTTTCAGGCGGTGGGGCATTGGGCTACAGAAAACGGGGTGCCCTATTCTTCCTATGCCGAGCTTTCTCAGCAGCCCAAAGTCTATGACTTGATTCGTGAACAAATCCTCAAAACCAATCACATGCTCCCAGAGCCATTACAAATCCGTCGCTTTGTGAACTTGCACAAAGAGTTCGATGCTAACGATGGCGAGGTCACGCGCACACGTAAACTGCGTCGCAATGTGATTGACCAAAACTACAAAGCCATTATCGATGCTATCTATAACGGCCACGAATCCATTGAATTTGAAGCTCCTATTGTCTACGAGACTGGGGAAACTGGTGTACTAAAACGCACCCTCCAGATTCAAGACGTGACTAGCAAAAGGAATTAACCATGGCGTATTTCCTCGAACTTTTGATTAACGGTGCGCTAACTGGCTTGATGTACAGCCTCGTAGCGCTAGGGGTGGTGTTGATTTATAAATCCGCCGGGGTACCCAACCTTGCCCAAGGCGCTATGGTGATGTCCGCCGCCTACATTGTTTGGGTTTTAAGCTCCTACGGCGTGCCCATGTTGCTTGCCATTCTGATCGGGGCGATCATCATGTTCATTTTTGGCATGCTCGCCGAGCGCTTTTTACTGCGCAAAATGGTGGGGCAGCCCATCATCATGATCGTGATGTTAACGCTAGGGCTCGAGATTTTCTTGCGCGGCTTTGGTCCAGGTATCTTAGGTGCTGCGCCCAAACAAATCAGCATTGGGGTTTCGCTTGCTCCAATTATCATCGGCGATGTGTTTATCAACCGAATCTATCTTGTGGGTGGTGTAATTGCCTTGTTACTGATCGGGGCATCTGCACTGTTTTTCCGTACTCGCACCGGTACAAAACTGCGTGCGGTATCCGATGACCATATTTCCAGCTGGTCCGTAGGTATTTCGGTAGAGCGTGCCATTGGTGTGTCTTGGGGTATTGCAGGAATTTCAGCCTTGGCTGCTGGGGTGGTCTGGGGCTCTGTACAAGGCGTGGACTGGACCTTATCCGAACTACTTTTCCCTGCGATTGCCGTCGTCATCCTTGGGGGGTTAGACAGTGTGCTTGGGGTGCTGATTGGCGGCCTAATCGTTGGCATTTTAGGCAGTGTTATCCCTGGCTACCTGGACGAAATCGCAGGGGGTGGCACACGCGATGTGGTGACCTCTGTCATTATTTTGCTCACCATCATGTTCCGTCCCTATGGGATTTTAGGTCGCGAAGACATTGAAAGGGTGTAATTATGTTTTATCGTTTATCTGGCATTCACCATACTCGCTATGAAACCGCTCGTCGTCTTTGGCCTATACCCGCAGATCGACGCCAGGTTTGGTTTTTACTCCTACTCGGCCTAGCCGCCCCTTTTGTATTTAGTAATTTTTATCTTACTAGCTACATCATGCCTTGGCTGATTCTCAGTGCGGCCGCCCTTTCCCTGACGCTGTTAATGGGAATTGCTGGTCAGTTGCACTTTGGTTTTGCCTCCGTAATGGCGATAGGGGCTTATACGAGTATTCACCTGACTCGGGCTGGAGTACCTTTAGAGTTCGCCCTGCTTGGTGCCGGCTTGGCCTCGGCACTGATTGGTAGTGTTTTTGGAGCAGCCGCGCTACGCGTCAAGGGGTTATATTTGGTGATGGCGACTTTAGCAATGCAATATCTGGTCGACTGGACCATTATCAACGTGCCCGCCATTAGCGGCGGCGCACAAGCCACGCTGCAAACTCCTGCCAGCACCTTTTTCTTTATCTCCTTAAAAACCGATATGGCGCGCTATTACTTAGCGCTGCTCTGGGTAGTTTTTGTCACGCTATTGATTCTCAATATCAAACGCACCAGTATCGGCCGAGCTCTGGTCGCAGTCCGTGATAAAGACTATGCCGCCGCTGTCATTGGTGTCAACGTTGTACGTTATAAACTGGTCGCCTTTTTTACCAGCTCCTTTTTAGGTGGTGTCACTGGTGCTATCTTGGCCTTCTGCTATTACCAAGCGGTCACCCCCGAGCAATTTAATTTTAATATCTCTGTACAGTTAGTCGCCATGGTACTTGTGGGAGGCTTAGGCAGTGTACTAGGGGCATACTTAGGCGCCGGCTTTGTATTGCTTGTCCCCATCTTACTGACCAACGGTGTGATTCTGCTCTCAGGGATGGGCTGGTTAGATGTATCCACTAACCTTTTAGCACATATCCCACTCATGATTTACGGGGCACTAATCATTGGCTTCTTGCTTTTTGAACCCCTTGGCTTAGGCAAAATCTACGATAACTTCCGTAATTATTTACTGGTTTGGCCTTTCCGCCACTCAAAGCTGTAATTCCTATAACGAAGTAAAAACGATACCTCTAGGAGGATAACGATGAGACAACAGATGAAAAAACTAACCGTGGGCGCCGCTTTAGTCGCTGGCATGCTTTCTTTTGGTGTGGCGCATGCCAAAGACCCCATTAAATTTGCGGCCCCCTTAGACTACACCGCAGTCTATACTTTTTTAACCAATGAGTACGCCCAAGGACAAAAAGACTACGTCACCATGGTCAATGAAAGTGGTGGTATCGATGGGCATAAAATTGAGTATATGACCTCGGATACCGGTAACCAGCCCCAACGCGGTATCGAAGCCTATAACCGTGCCCTACGTGATGGCGCTATTTGGTTTGACTTTCTCAGTACCCCCGTTGCGCGCGCCATGGTCAACCGCGTACTTGATGACAAGGTGGTGATGATTACAGCTTTTCATGGGCGGGGTGATGCCAGTGATGGAGAGACCTTCCCTTATGTTTTTCCTGTGATGTCCACCTATTGGTCCCAAGCTGCTACGCTGATTGATTACATGGAGCAACACGAAGGCGGCTTAAAAGGCAAAAAAGTTGCTCATGTTTATATTGACTCCCCTTTCGGACGCGAGCCCATTCCCGTCTTAGAAAAACTCTCGGATAAGCTTGGGTTTACCTTGCGCACCTTCCCTTACGCCAGCCCAGGTAACGAGCAATCCTCCACATGGTCTGAGGTGCGCCGCTTCCGTCCTGATCAAGTCATTATTTGGGGTGCCGGTGGCGGCCAAGCCGTTTCTGTACGCGAAGCCATTCGTAATGGCATTGCCCCTGAAAAAATTCACTCGGTAGTTTGGCTCGCCGAAGCGGATATGGAATCCGTTGGCAAAGACACCGCCAAAGGCATACGTAAATTTGAAGGCACAGACAACGGTACAAACTCTGCTTTGATTCAAGAAATCATGGCAAAAGTCATCGAGCCAGGTAAAGGATCCGGCCCTAAAGAAAACGTTGGCCGCTCTTACTACAACATCGGTGTTGCTACCATGGCGGTCTCGGTAGAAGCTGCTCGCTTAGCCATGAAAGAATTTGGTGCTCCTTTAGATGGAGAAAAGCTACGCAAAGGCTTTGAGATGATCAAAGACTATGACGCCAATGGTTTACTGCCCCCGCTATCCTTTAGTGAAAAAGATCACCAAGGGGGTGGCTTTGGACGCGTATCCCATTGGGATGGTGAAAAATGGGCACCTTTAAATGAGTGGTCTAACCCCTATCAAGACATTGTCTGGGAGTCCATTCGTCAAGATGCCGCCGCCTTTAAGGAGGGTCGCTAATGCTTAAACTGAGCAACGTGGAGGTGGTCTATGACAAAGTGTTCTTAGCCATTCGCGGTGTCTCATTACAAGTCAATGAGGGCGGCATGGTCGCCCTACTTGGCTCCAACGGTGCGGGTAAAAGCACAACGCTCAAATCCATCAGTGGGCTTCTTGCCCCTGAGCGAGGCGAGGTCACTCGCGGTAGCATTGAGTTTCTAGGGGAAAATATTCTCCCCTACGGTGCACCCAAACGCGTTGGCATGGGACTAGTACACGTCATGGAGGGCCGTCGTATTTTTGGGCATTTGACCCCAGACGATAATTTACTTGCCGCCTATCGTAATGGCGGCTCGCGGGCGCGCTTAAACCAACTGCGCGATATGGTCTATGATTATTTTCCTCGTTTAACCCAATTTCAAAAAACCAAGGCGGGCTACTTATCGGGTGGCGAGCAACAGATGCTTGCCATTGGGCGCGCGCTCATGACCGAGCCCAAGCTCATTATGCTCGACGAACCTAGTCTAGGATTGTCGCCCCGCTTGGTACAAGAGATTTTTGGGATTATTCGTAAGATCAATCAAGAAAATAACATGAGTGTTTTGCTCGTGGAACAAAACGCCGCGGCTGCACTCGAATTTGTCGACCATGCCTACCTGATTGAAAATGGTAATGTGGTCATGAGCGGTGAAGCCAAAGTCCTCAAGGAAAACCCAGATGTGCAGGAATTCTATCTTGGGGGAGCCGATCGGGTGGACTACCATAATGTTAAGCATTATCGACGCCGTAAACGCTGGCTGGCTTAATCCACGCAACAAAAAACCCAAAAGCGAACCACGTATTCGCTTTTGGGCTCAAAGTCCACCACGTTAACTCACTCTTATCGCTACCGCATCATACCGCGGATCAAACTTAATACAGCTAATACTAAAAAGACAAAAAATAGCACTTTCGCAATGGAGGCAGCGCCAGCCGCAATGCCACCAAATCCAAATACGGCGGCTACAATCGCTACAATAAAAAACAATAATGCATAGTTCAGCATAATATCCCCCTATTTATTTTTACCTCCAGCACTCAGGTTGCACTGGAGGACTCCCCCCTACTAATTAGTAAGGGTTGTTATCGTAAAAGTTTTTCACTTCTTTTTCTGCTTCTTCTTTCGTTTTGCCATAACGCTCTTGCACCAAACCGGCTAACTGCTGGGCATCGCCTTTGGCCTGTTCAAACTCGTCATCAGTAATTTTGCCCCATGTTTCGCGAGCTTTACCTTTGAGCTGAGTCCATTTGCCTTCTAGGGTGTCTTTGTTCATAACAAAATTCCTTTACATAGTAATAAAACGGCGCTCATTCGGTCACAACCAAATATGGCCGCATGACTACTACCCTACGCCGATTTGCGCGGCACGGAAGTCGCGAGGCATTTCAAATGTAAGAAAAGTGCTCACGACTTGCCTTGCTACACACTGGTAATGGGAGTTTTCGCATACAAAAGGTTGCATTTGAAGCAGATCAGCAACTGTTGTGATTGGGTCGCAAAATCAGAAAAAAGGCTTGCATTTCAATGGCTTTGCTATTTATAATCATTAATTAGCCAAAATTTAGGCTAAAAAAGACTCAATTATTAGTTAAATTTTTAATAGGAATACCCTATGTACGCGGTGATAAAAACCGGCGGTAAACAGTACCGTGTTTGCGTCGGCCAGAAATTGAAAGTAGAACAGATACCGGCAGACATTGGGCAGGAAATCACGCTAGACCAGGTTTTATCCGTAGGCGAAGGCGATGCACTTAAATTGGGTGCACCCTTTGTTGATGGTGCCAAGGTAACTGCTACTGTTCTTGCACAAGGCCGTCACGACAAGATCAAAGTGTTTAAAATGCGCCGTCGCAAGGGCTATCGTCGCACCCAAGGTCATCGTCAAAACTACACCGAAATTCGTATCGACGCGGTTAACGCCTAACCCCTTAACCACATCGATCACGATCACGGATACAACCCATAGGAGTGCATTACCATGGCACAGAAAAAAGGCGGCGGCTCTACGCGAAATGGACGCGACTCACAGGCTAAACGACTAGGCGTCAAAGTTTACGGTGGCCAAGCTATCCAAGCTGGCTCCATCATTGTTCGTCAACGTGGTACCCAATTCCACCCCGGTACTAACGTAGGCATGGGCAAAGACCACACCTTGTATTCCTTGGTAGATGGTCACGTAAAATTCAGCATCCAAGGCGCTATGAACAAGCGCACGGTCTCCGTTATCGCTGCTGAATAAGCCCTCGTTCAAACACTGAACACCAAAACTGCACCCTTGTAGTCGGAACCTGTGTCCGCTGCAATTGGTGCAGTTTTTTGTTATTAAGCCATATTGCGCATCGGCAAGACGGGGCAAAACGGAAATACGCTACCGGTATATTGGAATAATTATGAAATTTGTAGATGAAGCCACCATTGAAGTCCAGGGCGGCAAGGGCGGAAACGGCTCTGCCAGCTTTAGACGTGAAAAATTTATCCCTAAAGGCGGCCCTGACGGCGGTGACGGTGGGCGCGGCGGCTCCATCTTTGCCGTAGCCGACCGTAACATTAACACCTTAGTTGACTATCGCTATGCGCGCCTACACAAAGGCAAAAATGGCGAGCATGGGCGCGGCTCAGATCAATATGGAGCCGCAGGTGCTGATATTACCTTGCGCTTTCCCGTCGGCACCACCATTTATGATGCCGACACCGGCGAACTACTTTTTGACCTAGACCATCATGGGCAAACGGTCACCCTAGCCAAAGGGGGGCAAGGCGGGCTCGGTAATCTGCATTTTAAAAGCAGTACTAACCGTGCCCCACGCCAATTTACCTACGGCGAGGAAGGCGAGCAGCGTCGTTTACGCTTAGAGCTCAAGGTTCTAGCGGATGTGGGTCTGCTCGGCTTGCCTAATGCCGGCAAATCCACCTTTATCAGTCAGGTCTCTAACGCGCGCCCGCGTATTGCCGACTACCCTTTTACTACCCTACACCCCAATTTAGGTGTGGTGCGCAGCTCTGCCGCCCATAGCTTTGTGGTGGCGGATTTACCCGGGTTGATTTCTGGTGCCTCCGAAGGCGCAGGACTTGGGCATTTATTTTTGCGCCACCTTTCTCGTACCCGTTTGCTGCTTCACATCGTCGATGTCAGTCATTTAGATCCCGAAATTGATCCCATCGAAAAAGCCTGCGCAGATATTGCCGCAATTATTGAAGAACTGCGCTTATACAGCCCAGACCTCTATCAAAAACCACGCTGGCTTGTTTTAAATAAGCTCGATATGGTCGAGGACCCCGACGCCTTCAAAAAAGCACTTGTTGCTCGCTTAGGGTGGACAGGTCCTGTCTTTGGGATCTCCGCCCTAACGGGTCAGGGCACACAGCCTCTGGTTTTACAGATTCAAAGCTGGTTGGATCAGCAAAAAGCCCAAGAGCAACAAGCCATCGATGAGGCTGCACCGGACTTTGAGCCCGATGATCCTCGGTTTAAACCTAACCGTCAAAACATCGATCTTGATCAATAATTGCCAGCTCAACAAGCAAAGCAACGCCTTATTTCGAGTAAAATAAGGCGACTTTGCTTTCTTTTTATGGTTCTTCTATGTCCGACACCGCACAATCTGTAGTCGCCGACTCGCATCGGCTCGTCGTTAAAGTAGGCTCTTCTTTAGTCACCAACCAAGGCAAAGGCATTGATCGTGCTGCTGTAGCGCACTGGTCCGCCCAAATCGCCCAGCTTCATCGCCAAGGCAAACAAGTGGTTCTGGTTTCTAGCGGCGCCATTGCCGAAGGCATTGTTAGACTAGGCTGGCCACGCCGACCTACAGCGATGCACGAACTACAGGCGGCAGCGGCCGTTGGGCAAATGGGCTTGGTGCAAGCCTACGAGGTCGCTTTTGCCGAACACGGCATTCGTACCGCACAGATTCTACTCACACACGAAGACCTCGCTGATCGTACACGCTATCTTAATGCGCGCAGTACACTCTACACGCTATTAAACTTGGGCGTGGTGCCAATTGTTAATGAAAACGACACGGTGATTACCGATGAAATCCGTTTGGGCGATAATGATACGCTAGGCGCTTTGGTCACTAATCTGATCGAAGCGGAATCACTGATTATCCTCACCGATCAAGCAGGCCTTTATAGCGCCGACCCGCGCAATAACCCTCTAGCACGTTTTATTTCTCATGCACAAGCCGGCGACCCGGAACTTGAGCAAATGGCTGGCGGAGCCGGCTCAAATGTGGGTACGGGTGGCATGATTACCAAAATCTTAGCCGCAAAGCGCGCTGCCAATAGCGGTGGCCATACCGTGATCGCCTCAGGCCATGAACCAAATGTCTTAGTGCGTCTGGCTGCCGGTGAGTGCATTGGTACCGAATTACGAGCTGAGCTGCCAATACAATCCGCCCGCCAACGTTGGCTCTCTAGCCATTTACGTGTACGCGGAAAAGTTCGCTTAGATGCCGGTGCCGTCAAAGCCCTTACCGATGGGCATAAAAGCCTACTGGCTATTGGTGTTACTGAGGTCCTAGGAGATTTTAACCGTGGGGACGTCGTCGCTTGCATCGATGCAGACGGCAAAGAACACGGCCGTGGGTTAATCAACTATTCCAGCGCCGATACCCGGCGCATTATGGGGGAGCCTTCCCACCGTATTGCTGATATTCTAGGCTCAATGTCTGATCCTGAGCTCATCCATCGGGATAATATGGTGGTTAACTACCCCTTATAAACGCAAACTACTAAGGAAAAATCATGAAAGTGCTTGTGCTAGGCGCAGGTGTTACCGGTGTCAGTAGCGCCTATTTTTTAGCCAAACAAGGTCACAGCGTTACGGTGATTGATCGTTTAGATGCTCCAGCCATGGAAACCAGCTTTGCGAATGCAGGGCAGGTATCATTTGGTTATGCCTCACCCTGGGCAGCGCCCGGTATCCCCTTAAAAGCCGCAAAATGGCTTTTTGCTGAGCACCCTCCTTTTAGTTTTCGTCCTGATGGTACCTTGTTCCAGCTTAAATGGATGCTACAAATGTGGGCTAACTGCACGGCTAGCAGATATAAAATCAATAAAGAGCGCATGGTGCGCATTGCAGACTACAGCCGTAAGTGTTTGGCCCAATTACGCGAAGAAACCGGCATACAATACGAAGCGCGCCAAAAAGGCACCCTACAATTATTCCGCACCGCAGAACAAATGGAAGCGGCAGCGGCCGATATGCGCGTACTCGAAGAAATGGGGGTACCTTTTGAACTTTTACAACGCGATCAACTTTCCACCCCCGAGCCAGCCTTAGCGCTAGTAAAAGACAAGTTTGTAGGAGGCCTACGCTTACCCGAAGACGAGACCGGTGATTGCCATCTTTATACACAAAATCTGGCTCAATTAGCGACAGAACTAGGTGTAGAGTTTCATTTCAATGAGTCCATTCAGCAAATCCAACGTCAGGGGGACACGATCACTGGGGTTATTAGTAATAACCGACTGATTACCGCAGATGCCTATTTGATCTGCTTAGGCTCCTGGTCTACCCGTCTGATGCGTAATATTGCTCCCATTCCAGTGTACCCACTAAAAGGCTATTCCATTACTGTACCCATTGACGAGCCTGACTATGCGCCTCAGTCCACTTTGCTAGACGAAACCTATAAAATTGCCCTAACACGCTTTGATCAGCGTATTCGCGTTGGTGGCATGGCCGAGGTCGCTGGTTTTGATAAAACCCTTAACCCAAAACGCAAAGCTACCCTATTAATGGTGCTTAACGACTTATTTCCCAAAGCCAGCAAAGAGAAGCAGAATGTGAGTTTCTGGACGGGCTTGCGTCCCAAAACCCCCGACAGCACCCCCATTATTGGCCAAGGTCCTGCTAAAAACCTATATTTGAATACAGGCCATGGCACACTCGGGTGGACCATGAGCGCCGGTAGTGGACAACTGATTGCCGACATTATTTCCGGCAAAGAGCCTGCCATCCGCGTTGACGATTTAAACCTAAGCCGCTATTAGCTATTCGATACATACGGGGGCACTAAACATATATCCCCATTTGTGCACAGAACGGATGGGGATGGCAACCCCCTCTAAGCTGCCTTTACGCTTGAGACGACTAATTATGACTCCTAGTCGGTTATGTGCGATCACAGGATCGCTGGTGTCCTCCTCTCCATCATTTAACGCGCGCAAAAGCTGTTGATGTGAGGCCCGTTTATCCGGCTGCCGACATAATTCTAATAACAAGAACCGCTCGGTAGATGTTAGTGTTATTGAACGACCATCGGGGCTAAATAACTGCCAACCCTCGTTAGCTAAAGCCCACATAGGATCAGGCGGAGAGAACGACTTCGCTGAAGAAACTTTCGTCACATCTAACATAGGCACTGATACCCTGATTCGTCGTAATAGACTAGAAAATTTCGCAGCCCATAGCTCAGGACTGTCTGTACCAATGCAGTATGCGTCTACTCCACCATACAAAAATGGCAATAAAGTAGCCTCGTCCCAAACAGACTGCACAATCACCAAGGGCACATAAGGATCCTGTGCTCGCAAACGAGCAATTAGACTCAAAGCACCTTTTAAGTGTGCAGAAAGTAGAAAAATTGCCGGGGAAAACTGACCATGATTTTTTCTTTGTGTGGATGTGACGGCTTGAAATAAGGCTTTGTGGTCAGATAACACTTGGAGCTGGAAACCCGTCGCTTCAAGCGCTTGTTGATGAGCCTGATAGATTTGCTCCATTTCAGCCTGTTCAGCACCATACCAGTAAAGAGTTGGAATACACTGTGGCAGCATTTCCCCATCCTTTTTTACCAAATGAACCCATTCGTTACATACATAGCTTAAATATCACAATAGTAATAGAAGCAATCACCAAAGTCATGAGTTTTGAGCGTTCAATAAAGGAGTGAACACATTTGCTCAACGCCTTTTGTATGCTCGTACTCAACGAGGTTATACCCAGTCTCAATTAGCTAATTTGTGTGGGGTTTCCCAAAGCACAATTGCGAGCTATGAAAGTGGGGCGCGCTTGCACACCCGAAATTTATTTAATCTTGCTAAAGCACTAAGAGTAAATCCACTTTGGCTAGATCAGGGGATTGGTGCAATGCACCCTACGCTACAAGAATCGAATCAAAGTTACAGTCAAACGTGGCCTTTTTCGCGGGTAAGCCCCGATAAAATAAATCAATTAACTGATCAGCAACGTATTTTAATAGAAAATGTACTTGAAACCTTAATCGAGACATGGGAAAAACAGAAATAAAACTGCCACTATGTTTTTATTATCCTACTACTAAATATACACACTAAGACGCGTACTGAGAGCTTCTTAATGCTATTAACTAAGGTTATCCCTAATTTATTTTAAAGCCCAAGAGAAATCTTATATACTGTTGGATACGCGGGGGTACTTATTGTGCAAATGGTTGAGCTTTCAACTACTTGCGCTTTAGGTTGAGATAAACCCTTCGTACCAGTACGGATAATGCCGATGCTGGGAGCGTGTCGCACCACACATTATCCAAAATATAAGCGACTCTTATATCTCCCCTTCGGCTCCATTTATTCACCTTGGAGCGAATCTTGACTAAAAATCCTGAATTTTCCGCACAAACCGCTACCGTAGACGAAGCGGCCATTAAGCCTTTACCAAATTCACGTAAAATTTACGAAATTGGCTCACGTCCTGATATTCGTGTACCCTTTCGTGAGATTTCTCAAAGCGATACGGGTGGTATTTTTGGTGACGAGAAAAACCCACCGATCACGGTTTATGACACCAGTGGCCCATACACGGATCCTGAGGTCAAAATCGATATTCGTAAAGGGCTTCCTGCCCTACGCGCCAAATGGATCGAGGAACGCAACGATACCGAAGTCTTAGATGGACTTTCCAGTGACTACGGGCGGGCGCGCCAAGACGATCCAGCTTTAAAAGCCATGCGCTTTGAGCTTACCCGTCAGCCTCGCCGTGCCAAGCCAGGCAAAAACGTAACCCAAATGCACTATGCACGTCAGGGCATTATTACCCCTGAAATGGAGTTCGTCGCAATTCGCGAAAATCTACGCCGCGAACAATATATTGAGTCCCTGCGCAACAGTGGTCCAGATGGCGAGCGTATGGCTCAGCGTCTAACCCGTAGTCACCCTGGCCAAAGCTTTGGTGCTTCGATCCCACCTGTGATTACACCCGAATTTGTCCGAGATGAAATCGCTCGTGGTCGCGCTATCATCCCTGCCAATATTAACCACCCAGAAATTGAGCCCATGATTATCGGGCGCAACTTCCTGGTCAAAATCAATGCCAATATTGGTAACTCTGCCCTAGGCTCCAGCATTCACGACGAAGTCGAAAAAATGACATGGGCTATCCGTTGGGGTGGTGATACCATCATGGATTTGTCTACCGGTAAAAATATTCATGAAACGCGTGAGTGGATTATCCGCAACTCGCCCGTTCCGGTTGGTACGGTACCTATTTACCAAGCCCTAGAAAAAGTAAATGGCGTTGCCGAAGACCTAACATGGGAAATTTTCCGTGACACCCTAATCGAGCAAGCTGAGCAAGGGGTAGACTACTTCACCATTCACGCTGGTGTACGTTTGGCTTATGTCCCCATGACTGCTAATCGTATGACTGGCATTGTGTCACGTGGTGGCTCAATCATGGCCAAATGGTGTTTAGCGCACCACAAAGAGAGCTTCCTCTACGAAAATTTTGAGGAAATCTGTGAAATCATGAAAGCCTATGACGTTAGCTTCTCATTAGGAGACGGCTTGCGCCCAGGCTCTGGTTACGATGCGAACGACGAAGCCCAGTTTGCTGAATTGAAAACCCTCGGTGAGCTCACACAAATTGCCTGGAAGCATGATGTACAAGTCATGATCGAAGGCCCAGGCCATGTGCCCATGCACTTAATCAAAGAAAACATGGACATGCAGTTAGAGCATTGTCACGAGGCTCCTTTTTACACTTTAGGGCCACTGACCACTGACATTGCCCCTGGCTACGACCATATTACTTCTGGGATTGGTGCTGCCATGATTGGCTGGTACGGTACAGCCATGCTGTGCTATGTCACGCCTAAGGAGCATTTGGGCCTACCGAACAAAAAAGACGTAAAAGATGGGATCATCACGTACAAAATCGCCGCGCATGCAGCAGACCTCGCCAAAGGTCATCCCGCTGCAGCGATTCGTGATAATGCCCTATCTAAAGCACGCTTTGAGTTCCGCTGGGAAGACCAATTTAACTTGGGGCTAGATCCAGATACCGCACGCGAATTCCATGATGAAACTTTACCCAAAGACTCCATGAAAGTCGCCCACTTCTGCTCCATGTGTGGGCCCAAGTTCTGCAGTATGAAGATTTCCCAGGACGTACGTGATTATGCACGTGAGCACGGTTTAGATACCGAAGCGGCCTTACAAAAAGGAATGGAAGAAAAATCCATCGAGTTTGTACAAAAAGGCGGTAAGCTCTACCACGAGGCTTAAAATCACAACAGGGCAGCATAAAGCTGCCCTGTTTTTTTTACACAAATGCCGATCTTAAATAGAAGGCTACTGCTGAATGGCGTACAAATATAGCTCAACACGACGGTTCATCGCACGGCCCTCTGGTGTGCTGTTATCAGCAATAGGGCTATTAGGTCCACGGCCCTCTGCCATCAAATACCCACCATTAACACCACGCTGCACAAGGTAGTTCGTTACCGCGTGAGCTCGCTCTAACGACAAGCGCTGATTCAAATCTGCACCACCAGTGCTATCGGTGTGACCAATTGCTTTGGCGCGAAGCTCAGGGTGCTGAACCAACGCCCGAGCAACGCTATCCAATACAGGCAATAGCTCTGCTTTTAATTGGGCTTTACCAGAATCAAAAGAAACATGGCTTGGGATATTCACGCGTAACGTGCCATCAGGCATTTCTGTTACATCCACACCTAAACTGGTTGCCCCTGATTGCTGTACATCTTGTTTAATTCCGGCCCAGTTGTAGCCAGCCACCCCACCTGCAACCGCACCAATCCCTGCACCAATAGCAGCTGCTTTACTGCTATCCCCAATTAAAGCACCTAAGCCCGCGCCTACAGCGGCACCAGCACCAGCACCCACTGCTGTGCGCCCACCCTGAGTGTCTGTAGCAGCACAACCTGCTAGCAACGCCACAATACTCACACTGGCTGCAATTTGACTGAGTTTTTTCATTTGCTTCTCCTTGTTATATCAATCTCACTTTAAAATGTAACCGATGTAGGCAATTGAGTCTGTACCCTATTGTTACAAAGACCGCTTATTAAAGGGCTTTTAACAAAGCTTAACCAAAAACGCATTTTTTATACGGTTCCCACTCTTGGGATGCTTTACGGCATAATAGGACTTTATGCTATTTTCTCTTTGCCCTTATGATTGAGTTCAAACACGTTTTTAAATCCTACGGTCGAGGGCCAAATATTTTGGCGGATATTAATTTTCATATTCAGCCTGGCGAATTTGTGTTCATTTCTGGCCCATCTGGAGCAGGTAAATCAACATTATTACGCTTAATTGGCGGTTTAGAAACTCCCACACGTGGAGCAGTACATGTCAAAGGGAATCGTATTGATCAGCTCCCTGCTCGCGCTCAACCTTATATTCGACGAAATATCGGCCTAATTTTACAAGACGTACATTTACTCAATGACCGTCGTGCTATCCAAAACGTCATGCTCCCTCTAGAAGTCTTAGGTGTAGAGTATAAAATCGCCGCAAAGCGTGCACGTGCTGCCATGGAAAAAGTCGGTTTAGCTGGCAAAGAGGACCAATACCCTATTGAAATGTCTGGGGGTGAACAACAACGCCTAGCAATAGCTCGTGCTATTGTAAACAAACCTGCCATTGTTATTGCTGATGAGCCGACAGCTAACCTTGATGCCGTCAGCGCCAAACGCATTATGGATGTTTTTAAAGATTTTAACCGCGTGGGGGTTACCACTTTGATCGCTTCACATGATCGAGCTCTCATGGCCCACTATGCACGCCGTACTCTACTCATTGAGCCAGATCGTTTTAGCGATCTCATAGGCACCCCTCTTTAATCCCCGACATTACACAACATTCTCTATGAAAAGCTGGCTTAGACAACATCAATACGCATTTCGGGTGGCTATTTTACGTTTATTAGCCCAACCCTTTTCCTCGTTGACTAATATTGTGGTCATAGCGCTGGCCTTGAGTGTGCCCCTCGTCAGCTGGGCGATCTTGTTATCAGCACAACCCGTTGTGCAACAAATCCCCGTTGCCACAGAGGTGACGATCTACCTGAAGCCTGATCTCGAAGCAAAGCAAACAGAGGCTTTAGCCAAGCAGTTGCAATCGCAGCACGCAGAACTCATAGAAAACATTCAAAAAATTGATAAAAACCAAGCTATTGACCAACTAAAAAAAGACCCCACCTGGGCCGATGCCCTCGCCGTTTTGCCTCATAACCCGCTCCCCGATACACTAGTGCTACGCCTCAAATCCGGCGAGGCTCAAAGCACAGCAGCGGTCTTGCTTGCTAACGAAATCCAACAAATGACACAAGTCGATCGCGTCCAACTGGACCGTGACTGGCTTAAGCGCCTCGAAGCGTTATTAAGTTTTGGGCGTATTGCCTTATTTATTTTGAGTGCTAGTGTAGGCATTATTGTAATTGCTACTGTATTTAACACGATTCGCCTGCAATCGCTTACTCAACGCCAAGAAATCGCTGTCGCGCGCCTCGTTGGTGCCACCGAAAGCTTTGTCCGACGCCCCTTTTTATACGTCGGTGCACTAAGCGGCGGGCTATCCTGCTTATTAGCTATGGGACTAAGTCAAATTGCTCTCAGGCCTATTAGTGAAGCCTTAAACCGACTCGCCCTAAGCTACAATACGCAACTAAGCTTAACACTCCCTGACTCTGGCGACCTGCTGGTTGCTACCCTCGTTGTTATGGTGCTGGCCGCCACCGCCGCGCGCTGGTCCGTTACTCGTCAATCTACCTTTTAATGTCTGTTTATCTTTCTACCTTTGCCCAGCGCATTGTGCGCTGGCAGCGGCAACACGGTCGCCAACATCTACCCTGGCAGCATACCCAAGACCCCTATCGAATTTGGCTGTCAGAAATTATGCTCCAACAAACCCAAGTCACCACGGTACTCGATTATTACACGCGTTTTTTGACGCGCTTTCCTACCGTGCAAAGCTTAGCCCAAGCCCAACAAGACGAGGTCATGCCTTATTGGGCTGGACTTGGCTACTATGCTCGAGCCCGTAACTTGCACCGTTGCGCTCAAGTCATCGTCAAAGACTATCAAGGGGTATTTCCACCCCATAGTGAGGTCTTAGCGACTCTACCTGGTATTGGTCCTTCTACGGCTGCTGCTATTGCAGCCTTTGCTTACGGTGAACGCGCCCCCATCATGGATGGCAACGTTAAGCGTGTTTTTTGTCGTTATTTTGGTATAGAGGGGCTCACCCATCTTCGCGCTACCGAAAAAAAACTGTGGGAGCTAGCCCATCAAGTACTAAAACTCGCCCCTACGGATCTTGATATGACCGCGTATACCCAAGGCCAAATGGATCTTGGTTCCCAAATTTGTACACGGGGGACACCTTCTTGCGCGCAATGCCCACTTGAAGACGGCTGTTATGCCAAAACACATCAAAAACAACATCTACTGCCCACGCCAAAACCACGCGCCAAACAACCCGAGCGTCGTTGTCATTTATTAATTTGGGAACAAAACGAACAGATTTTAGTAGAACAACGCCCAGATCAAGGCATATGGGGTGGCTTACTAGCCCTACCACAATTTGAAAATCAAGAGCAACTACAACAGTTTTTGCTTAATCATGGCGTATCACTGTCAACCAAACAAAAAATGGCGACACTCACCCATGTTTTTAGTCATTTTAAACTGCATATTACCCCTTGGTGGGTACGCCAAGTAACTGTCCATGAGCCTGCACCTCATCAACAATGGCTATCTTTAACTCAGGCCCCCCACGCCGCTTTTCCAGCCCCGATTAAAAAGCTTATACAAGCAATATGCGCTACTAAAGTTAAAGTCGGCGATGAGTAGAGTCCACCACAGGCTGATAACGACTAATGCCCATCAGCATGCCACACGCTACCCCTAAGGTTAACAGTGCCGTTCCCCCATAACTCATAAACGGCAACGGCACACCCACCACGGGCAAAACCCCTGTCACCATCCCAACATTGACAAACACATAGGTAAACAACATCATTGATAAAGCCCCTGCTACCAATCGGCTATATTGATCAGAGGCATTCGCGGTGATCGCCAAACCCCGCACAATGATTAACGCGTATAAAGCCAAAAGCATTACCCCACCATAAAGACCAAATTCCTCGGCAAACACAGCAAAAATAAAGTCTGTGGTGCGTTCAGGAATAAAATCTAATCTGGACTGGGTGCCAAGCATATACCCTTTACCATAAATCCCACCCGAGCCTACGGCAATCATCGACTGAATCGTATGAAAACCTTTTCCTAAAGGATCCATACCTGGGTTAAGCAGGGTGCAAACACGATGTTTTTGATATTCTCGCAAAATCACCCAGTCAAAACCCGGTTCGCATAAGGTATCCTCAAAGTACAAAATCACCCCAAGCCCTAACACGAGTAAAATAGCCGCTGGGACAAGAAGCTTAAAGGATAAACCCGCAAAATAAATCACAAAAAAACCAGCAGCTAATACCAATAATGCGGTTCCTAAATCAGGCTGACGCACAATCAGCACAAAAGGCACTGCCAACAACACCGTAGCCACCATAAAATCCACGAGTCGCAGCTCGGTGTTTTGACGCTTATGAAAATACCAAGCCAGCATAATCGGCACGGTAATTTTCAGCATTTCAGATGGCTGAATACGCGTGAAGCCTAAATTTAACCAACGAGTAGCTCCTTTACTGGTTTCCCCAAAAAACTCCACCCCTAGTAATAAAGCTACTGCGACCGCATAGACATAGGGTGCAGCGCGCATGACCCACGGCGGCGGTATCATGGCAACCGCCCACATAACACAAAAAGCCACCATAAAATGTTTAGTTTGCTCTGCAAAACGCCAATCGGTTCCACCTACAGCAGAATGCATGACGGTTAGCCCCAACACGGCCATCAACATAAGCAGTACAAACAGGGGCAAATCTAACGAACGAAATGCGTGCGCTATACCTAGCCATAACCGTTTCATTGCAGTAGATTTCCTCGCTCGATAAGCCAATAATCAAAAACAGAGCGAGCTACCGGCGCAGCCACTGTCGCCCCCCAGCCCGCATTTTCCACAATCAATCCTACTGCGATTTTAGGGTTATCTGCAGGAGCATAGGCCATAAATAAAGCATGATCACGTAAACGCTCATCAATCGTACTAGCGTTGTACTTAGCACCACGCAAACTAAACACTTGTGCTGTCCCCGTTTTGCCAGCCGCTTGATAGGGCGCATTCGCAAAGGCACGGCGTGCTGTTCCCGTACGCGTCACATCCACAAGAGCCCGCTTTACCACATCAATATTCTCCTGCTTTAACGGAATCACATGCGACGGCTCTGTCACTGTTGCTGTTTTTTCCCCTGTTGCAGGATCTACAATATGCTGTACAAGATGTGGCTTCATATAAACGCCATCATTGGCTAAGACCGAAGTAGCTTGAGCTAACTGTAAAAGCGTAAACGAGTTATAGCCCTGCCCCACCACAACAGACACCGTTTCTCCCGCATACCAACGTTGCTGCGATGGGTTTTTATACGCTTTACGCTTCCATTCGCGCGATGGCAAAATCCCTCGACGTTCCCCCTCTAAATCAATGCCTGTTATTTGCCCAAAACCAAATTGTTTACTAAAGTCATGAAGCGCATCCACACCAATTTCAGGCCCCAAAGAATAAAAATATGTATCAGAGGACACCACTAAGGCTCGATGCATATCGGTCCACCCATAAGCGGCTCCTCCTGCATTTCTAAAACGCTGACCACCAAACTCAAAATAGCCTGGATCCGGAATACGCTCATGCGCCTTACGTTTGCCCATTTCTAGAGCGGCTAGCGCCACAAATGGCTTATAAGTTGACCCAATAGGATACGTCCCAAACAAAGGACGATTAATCAAGGGGTGATCAGGAGATTCGTTAAGCTTGCGCCAATTATCTACATCAATACCATCAACAAATAGGTTTGGGTCAAATGAAGGAGCGGAAACAAAAGCCAATACCTCTCCTGTAGCAGGCTCAATGGCAACAAGAGCACCGCGTCGCCCCTCAAAAAGTGACTCAGCATGCTTTTGCAAACCGATATCAATAGAAAGCTGTAAATCAGCCCCAGGAATCGGATCCACCCGATTTAATACGCGTACGGGGCGCCCCGATGCGGTCACCTCAACCTCTTCTAACCCCGTTTGCCCATGTAGAACTTCTTCCCACGTTTTCTCTATCCCCTTTTTACCGATAATTGATGTGCCTCGGTAGTTCCCCAAACGCCCTTCTTCTTCGAGTTGTTGCTCATCGGCTTGAGATATACGACCTACATAACCAATCACATGCGCTGCGGACTCGCCTTGGGGATATTCCCGTACCCAGCGCGCCTGTAACTCTACCCCAGGAAATTTAAAAGAATGAGCGGCAAACCACGACGCTTCTATTTCATTTAGATTATTACGCAGTACTACCTGCGCATAACGACTGGTCTTGCCTAAACTCTGTAAAAATCGACGACGATCACGGGCAGAAATATAAACCAATGTGCTTAGCTCATCGAGCATGGACTCTATCCCACCCTCTACTCGAGCCGGAGTGACCATTAACGTGTAGTCACGATAATTACGCGCAAGTACAACACCATTACGGTCAACAACCTCGCCTCGCCGTGGTGGGATAGGGACCACTGCAATGCGATTCTGGTCCGCACGCGCCGCTAACCCCTCGTAACGTACTACCTGCAAATACCATAAGCGAGAAACCAAAATGCCGAGCATCAAAATCACAACCAACCCAGCCACACTGGCACGAATCACTGTGCGTCGACGTAAGAGCTGAGACGTTTTTTTGAACTCAAACATACAATCCTGCTAGGCGGAGCTTTCAGTATCCTCATCCATCAGACGATGAGGCAGTAACAACAATAAATCGGCAATAGGCCATAAAGCAGCCATAAAAACAGCTGACCACAGCCAATCCCACCCCGCCCATTCACCTGCTAGCCAAGCGTGAGCAAAGCGTGAGGGAATAAACGCCAACAGCCAAATCGGTAACAAGTGGATTAACTGTACCCATGGCCCAAATAGGAGTAGTCGTCGACGTAATAGCCCTACCCCATAAATTGCTAACACATAGCTTAAAGCATGCTCACCTAGTAATGCCCCTCCGTGTACATCCAAAAGCAGTCCTAGCACAAAGCCAGATAACATGTTGACTCGACGTGGCTCGTGCAAATTCCAAAAGCACAACACCATCAATAACAAGTCTGGAGCCATCAGCCATAGCCTCCAAGGCAACAAGGCTAACAACCACATCAGAAAAACCGACCCCCACACCATCCAAGGGCTGGAAGTAGGTTTAAAAGGCGAGCTATCAATAGGTTGCAATGAGCTCAGCGAGCTTTTTTGGGGCGCAGCAGATTTTTTAGATTGAGAATAGGAAGTATTATTCATGGTGCTGCTCAGCATCTAGCTGCAATTTGGGTTCATCCACCAATAAAACCAAAAAGTGACGATAACGCTCAGGATGAGATAATGGTTGCGCTACGGCTACCGCAAAACCTGTTGCAGGATCAAAATCAATACGCTCGACCTCGGCCACTGGCAAGCCAGCTGGGAATAGGCCCCCGATACCACTAGTAATTAAAACATCCCCAACCTTTAAGTCCACTTCATTCGTAAGGTAACGTGCTTCAACTTTTGCTGCTGAGTGCCCCCCAAAAGCCACCAGACGCAAGCCATTGCGTAACACCTGTACGGGAATAGAAACTTTGTCGTCGGTGATTAATGCGGCCTCTGCCGTATAGGGGGTTACACGTATGACCTGCCCAACAACACCACCTTCGTCAATTACCGGCATACCTGGTCGAATACCATCTGTCGCCCCTTTGTTAAACACCAAACGACGATTAAAAGCATTGGGGGGCTCATAAAATACCTCAACGGCGACCGCTGGCTGTGTTACCGTATCAGCGACTTGTAGTAAACGTCGCAGCTGTTCATTTTCAGTTGCTAGTTGTGCTGCATGGGTGGAAAGCTGTGCCAGTTCAATACGCTGACGCTGCAAGGCTTCTTTTTCACTATGCACCAACGCTGTGGCATTCATCCACGTATCGATATACTGAAACAAATCACCCGGCGCCATCACTGCGCGCTGAAAAGGGTAAATCGCCATCGACAACGCTTGCCGCGCCGGCTCTAAAACCGTCCAACGTGCATCCGTTACCATTAACACAACTGAAAGCAACGCAAAAAGGGCTAAGCGCACCCCTGGCGCCGTGCCACGCTTAAATAAACGAATAGAACGCTGTACTTGCATGTGTAACCATCAATAGCACCAGCCAAGAGAGCCAAAGCTGGCGCTATCTGAACTGGACGGCAAGATTAATCGTAAATGAATACGGCACCTAGTTTTTCTAGGTGTTCTAATGCCTCACCACAACCACGCACCACACATGTTAACGGATCTTCTGCCACCACTACAGGCAATCCAGTTTCCTCTTGGAGCAAACGATCAAAGTCATGCACTAATGCACCACCACCTGTTAGAACAATCCCTTTTTCTGTAATATCCGCCCCCAATTCTGGAGGGGTTTGCTCAAGTGCCGTTTTAACGGCAGAAACAATCTGATTTAACGGATCAGTTAAGGATTCAAGAATCTCATTAGAGGACACCGTAAAACTGCGGGGCACCCCTTCAGAAAGATTACGGCCCTTGACCTCGATTTCACGAATTTCAGTACCTGGAAAAGCCGAACCGATTTCCTTTTTGATGCGCTCAGCAGTAGGCTCACCAATAAGCATACCGTAATTACGACGAATATAGTTGATAATGGCTTCGTCGAACTTATCACCGCCAACTCGCACCGAGCCTTTATAAACCATCCCGCCTAAAGAGATGACGGCAACCTCGGTCGTGCCCCCCCCAATATCTACAACCATTGAGCCGCTTGCATCTGAAACTGCCAAGCCCGCACCAATCGCTGCTGCCATGGGTTCCTCGATAAGGTAAACTTGACTAGCACCCGCTCCCAGTGCTGATTCACGTATCGCTCTACGCTCTACCTGAGTCGAGCCACACGGCACACATACAATAATACGTGGGCTCGGCGCAAACATGCTACGCGGATGCACCATGCGAATAAACTGCTTAAGCATCTGCTCAGTCACGGTAAAATCCGCGATCACCCCGTCTTTCATGGGGCGTATGGCTTCGATGTTGCCGGGAACACGGCCCAGCATTTGTTTGGCTTCTTGACCAACTGCTTGGATGATTTTTTTGCCGTTAGGACCGCCATCATGGCGAATGGCAACAACCGATGGCTCGTCCAGTACAATGCCTTTACCCCGCACGTAAATAAGGGTGTTGGCGGTACCAAGGTCAATAGCCATGTCGCTAGAGAAATAACTGCGTAGGAATCCGAACATGGGTGCGCAATGTAGATAAGGATTGGTATAAACAGGTGTCAGTTCGACGCGGCCTTCGCACAACGCAAAGTAGGCACACCTGCCCTACGTAGGCGAACACGCAAAAAACCTGACAATGAAACTGTCAATGATAACTTATAATTTAAGTCTATTCAGGATGAATTACAGCCTAAAACATCTGCTAGGCTATATTTTTAAATAAAATAGCCCCAAAATGGGGACAATGCACTCATTTTTTAATTTTGATACGGACTCAGGGATCTATTTATGGCAATTACACAGCAAGATGTCGCGCATATTGCACAATTAGCACATATTGCGCTGACGCCTGAGCAAACTGCCCAAGCCGAACAGGATTTCACTCAAATTATCGAGCTTATTCAAGAGCTACAAAGCGTGGACACCACGGGCGTAGAGCCCTTGGTACAACCCTTAGCGGTTATCCAAGAGGTCAATCTGCGCATGCGCCCCGACGAACCTGCTCCCACCAACACCCCCGAACAGCGTGAGCAGCTCATGCGTAATGCTCCAGCACAAACCGAAGGGTTGTTTTTGGTTCCTACTGTTATCGAATAAGCGTTTATTACTATGTCTTTATTTTCCGATTTTCCCGATATCACCGCATTGGGACAGGCGCTACGCGATGGCAAAATGAGCGCGCGCGAGCTTGTCCAAGATCGCCTAACCCATATACAACAAAGCGATCTGAACGCCTTTATTGACGTCAACCCTGATCTCAGCTTGGCACAGGCCGATGCCGCAGATGCGCTTTTACAATCTGGGCAGGCCACTGCACTCACGGGTATTCCTATTGCGCACAAAGACGTTTTTGTCACCCAAGGCTGGCGCACCACCGCAGGCAGCAAAATGCTAGAAAACTACCTTAGCCCTTTTGATGCTACTGTGGTTTCACGCTTACAACTGGCAGGAACCATCTCTTTAGGTAAGCTCAACTGTGATGAGTTTGCGATGGGTTCCGATAGCACCACCTCTTATTTTGGAGCGATTAAAAACCCATGGGATCCAACTCGCACCCCTGGTGGCTCCTCAGGTGGCTCTGCGGCAGCCGTTGCCGCTGGCTTAGTCATGGCTGCCACAGGGTCAGATACAGGCGGCTCGATTCGCCAACCAGCCGCTCACTGCGGCATCACTGGGATTAAACCCACCTACGGCACCATTTCTCGTTTTGGCATGATTGCTTACGCCTCCAGCATGGATCAGGCCGGTCCACTAGCCCGTAGCGCACGTGATGCTTTGGCGTTACTCGAAGCCATGGTAGGTTTTGATGCCAATGACCCCACCAGTTTATCGGACTGCTCGGGGCAGCCTAACACGGGCGCTCGTGTGCGCGAGCAGTTTACCCAACATCAAACCCACTATGAGCAACAAGGAGAACAACCCCTCAAAGGCCTACGCATTGGGGTACCGGACGAATTTTTCAATGGCAATATCGATACCGACAGTGCCGCTGCCATTGAAGCCGCTTTACAGCTTTATGAATCCTTGGGTGCCACACGCGTTGCTATTTCATTGCCGCTCACACAAAAAGCCATCCCCGCTTATTATGTGATCACACCCGCCGAGGCCTCTAGTAACTTGTCGCGTTTCGATGGGGTTCGCTTTGGTCACCGCGCTGCTGAATACACCGACCTTCAGAGTATGATCAGCAATAGCCGCGCCGAAGGTTTTGGTCCCGAAGTCATTCGCCGTATTTTGACAGGTACCTATGTGCTTTGCGAGGGCTATTACGATGCCTATTACTTACAAGCACAGCGCGTGCGTCGCTTAATTGCCCAAAGCTTTCTCAGCGCTTTTGAGCAATGTGATGTGATCATGGGGCCCGTTGCTCCACGGCCGGCTCCTCGCTTAGATCATCAAGAATCCGACCCAACGGCGGATTGGCGCAATGATGTTTACACCCTATGTGTAAACCTTGCTGGCTTACCCGCTATGTCTATTCCATGTGGTTTTAGCCAAAACCAGCTGCCCATTGGTTTACAGCTAATAGGAAACTACTTTAGCGAAGGTCAGCTCCTTGCCATTGCCGACCGTTTCCAACAACACAGCGACTGGCACCAACGCATTGCAGGAACAAAATAATGGAATGGGAAATTGTGATTGGGCTAGAAACGCACGCCCAGCTATCAACAAAATCGAAAATTTTTTCTAACAGCAGCACAGCGTTTGGTGCTGCGCCGAACACACAAGCCTCAGCCATCGACATGGCGCTACCAGGCACGCTGCCCGTATTTAACGAGGCCGCCGCAGAAAAAGCCATTCGCTTTGGTTTAGCCGTCGACGCGACCATCACCCCGCGCTCCGTGTTCGCACGCAAAAACTATTTTTACCCCGACCTACCTAAAAACTATCAAACCAGTCAGTTTGATCTACCGGTAGTCGTCGGTGGTAAAATCCATTTTTTTGTGGGTGACGAGCCGCACTGCGTCAATCTGACCCGTGCTCACCTCGAAGAGGACGCCGGCAAATCCCTACACGAAAACTTTACCGGTTTACATGGTGAATCCTCTACCGGAATTGACCTGAACCGCGCTGGCACACCGTTATTAGAGATTGTCTCTGAGCCCGAAATGCGCTCTGCCGCCGAAGCCGTAGCCTATGCCCGTGCGCTGCATGCGCTTGTTGTCTGGTTGGGGATTTGTGATGGCAACATGCAAGAAGGCTCATTTCGCTGTGACGCGAACGTTTCCGTACGCCCCAAAGGCCAAAAAGAATTCGGTACGCGTTGTGAACTAAAAAACATCAACTCATTCCGATTTTTAGAGCGTGCTATTAACTACGAAGCTCGCCGCCAAATCGAACTTATCGAAGACGGGGGCACGGTGATCCAGGAAACACGTCTTTATGATGCCGACCGCGATGAAACGCGTAGCATGCGCACCAAAGAAGATGCGAACGATTACCGTTATTTTTCCGATCCTGACTTAGCGCCACTATTTATTAGCCCCGAGTGGATCGAGCGCGTTAAAGCCGATATGCCTGAGCTGCCCGCACAAAAGCGAGCCCGTTTCGAATCCGAACTGGGTTTAAGCGCTTATGATGCCAACCAGCTGACCGTATCACGCGATGTAGCGGACTACTTTGAGCAAACCTATGCGGCCTTAGGGCAGGATCACGCTAAACTGGCAGCCAACTGGATTATTACTGATCTAACAGCGGTATTAAACCGCGAAGAACTGGAAATATCCCAAAGTAAAATCACCCCCCAACAGTTGGCTAAACTCATCACACGTATTGCGGATAACACAATCTCTAACAAAATCGCTCGCGATGTTTTTGCTGCCATGTGGGAAGGCGAAGAAAACGCCGATGCTGACGCCATTATTGAAAAACGTGGCTTAAAACAAATCAGCGATACCGGTGCGATCGAAGCCATGGTCGATGAGGTTTTAGCCGCAAATCCCGAGATTGTGGAACAGTACCGCGCGGGTCGTGACAAAGCCTTTAACTCATTAATCGGTCAAGTCATGAAAGCCGCTAAAGGTAAAGCCAACCCCAAACAGGTTTCTGATATTCTAAAAGCCAAACTGGGTTAACACTCTGGCACATCCCCATAAAAAAACCCCAGCTTGTAATAAGCTGGGGTTTTTTATAGTAAATACTATTTAGACGCCGCGACTACTTCGATTTCAATGAGCCATTCGGGCATCACTAAACCGGCAACTTGCATCGCAGAGCGAGCGGGTAAATTAGGCTGGTCTTTAGTGCCAAAAAACTGCTGGTAGCCTTTCATAAACCCCTCAAAGTCCATTTTATTGTCCTTGTTCGGGTCAGCAACCAAATACACCTGCATTTTAACCACGTCGCCCATACCTAAACCTAACGCTTTAAGGTTGGATTCAATGGTTTTTAAAACGCTAATGGTTTGGGCTTCGGTATCACCATAATGACCTTGAGCGTCCTTGCTGGGAACCACACCACTTAAATAATGTAATTGTGCCCCTGCAGGAATACTCACAGAGGTAGCTATAGGAAAGTCATTCGGAGCTGGCACACGTTGAATCTCTTGCGCCTGCACGCTAAAGGCAAGTAATGCCCCCGCCACCAAACCAACCGTTTTTAACGTTGTTCGCATTAACATATAAGCACTCCTTAATCTAACGTGCCGTAATCCGCATCCGGTTTGCGCATTTTTGCCACTTGCTCAGGCGTGAAATCGGGTTTGAAATCATTACCAAAGCTCGTACGAATGTAATTCACAATCGCTGCTATTTGGTCGTCATCTAAATAATTTCCAAAACCAGGCATGCCCTTTTGACCATATAACACAATATAAGCTGGGTACTCCGCCGCCATTAAACGCATATTATTCGCAAAAGCCGGGAACTGCCCAGCGCCCTTAGCACCTTTGCCTTCGGCCATATGACAGCTAATACAAACGGTTTGGTAAATTTCTTTACCGGTTTTGGCTTCAATACCCGTCGTCACATCATTCATCACCGCCGAATCCGCAAAACTGGCTACAGACACGACCGATAACACCGACGCTAGACCTAAAGATAACAGGGATTTTTTCATGATCTAGACTCCTTATTGCGCCATGGCTTTTTCGTGAAGCTGTTCAATGGCAGCTAAACCCGACAACATGGCTCCTTCCATCCAGGCTGGAATATAAGAAGCATGCTCCCCTGCTAAAACAATACGCCCGTCCATTCGACACAAATTATCGTAGTGCTCTTCGCGCTTACGGTCCGTCCAGATCCCAAAACACCCCAGCGTCCAAGGTACTCGGCTCCACGCCATTGCCATACTGTTTTCCGCTTCTTCTTTAATTTGCGGGTGGATTTGTGCGCTGTATTCCAACGCTTTAGCAATACGCTCTTTGGGTGGCATCGCACTAAACTGTACGGCATCAACCCCAAACACATACCCATTTAAAAGCACCCCTTTGCCTGAGCTAAACATATTGTCGCTGGGGTAAGAAATCTGTGTAATAGGTAAGTCTGTGTAGCTGATACCACCATAAATCTGTTCGTCTTCTTCCCAGAAGCGGCGTTTATACTGCGTGCCCACTTTCACTGCTGGCGCATAAGGTACCGCATTAATGGCATCTTGCATTTTGCGATCCACATTCATGGGGATTTGGCTTAAAACAGACAAGGGCAAGGTACAAACACACCAGTCCGCCGTCTCTGTTTTTACTTCTTCGCCACCATTGCGGTCTTTGTAGCTAATGGTTACGCCGTTATCATCCTGCTTGATCTCTACCACTTGTGCGTTTAGCTGAATCAAGTCTTTTAGCTCACGATGAAAGGCTTCCCCAATTTTGCCCATTCCGCCGACTGGTTGAAACATGGTGTTTTGGAACTCTTCCAGAAAATGCACATCCATGTTTGCCCAAACACGAGAATCGATTAGCTCTTTAAAATTAATAGGCTCAGAAGGCTCTGGACGCGCATTCAATCCACCGCCCGGTGCTTTGGCATAGCCACGGCGCGCGCTGGTATCCAAGCTTTTTACATATTTATACTCGTCATTCAAAGCGCCATGATTTTTCAATGCTGCCAGAAGAATTTCTTTATCTTCATCCGTTACAGGCATATCAAGCTTATCGGTATTCACCGCTTTGGCTAACAGCTCGCTGATCCCACCTCGAAAATCCGATACCACATGCGCATAGCGCTGTGGCTTACCATCAAAAGCATTTTGAGCATGCAAATACGCATTAAAGTTCATCTGAATGAACGGCTCTAGCTTCACATTTAAGCGCTTACAGTACTCTAAGACGGCATAGTGATGATAAGGAATACGCCATGGTCCAGGGTTTAAGTAAAGGCCCTCATCAAATTCACAAACCTGCTTTTCGCCACCTAGCTCGGTATATTCGGTGCCACCGTACCAAGACCAGTTGCGACCACCAGCACGATCCTGATACTCCAGAATCTTCACTTTATAACCTGCATCGCGTAGCTCTAAAGCAGCCACCATACCAGCCAAACCAGCACCCAATACAACGACTGAAGACCCTTTTTTCGGTGCGCCTTGTAATTTCTTACCACTACGGTAAGGGGATTCTGCTGCATAGCCTAGACTTGTCATGGATTGATACATCACCGAGGCTCCGGCGGCGTAACCAATCATGGACAAGAGCTGGCGTCGTGTCATAGGAAGACCTTTTGCCATCATTTCACCTCTTAAATGCCCTTTTAAGGCATGATTGTTTTGTACCCTTTTAGGGAAAAATATCTGTGTGTAGTTGACCTACCGACAAGTAGGTCTTGCTCTTTTATGCTAATGAACCTAAAAGCTAAGCTATAAAAAAACACTACTGCTAGTAGGCGTATCGAAAAATAACACAATTAAACCAAATGTGTTTTAAGCTTAAAATATATGGATTCGACATAAAAAAGCCGCACGTACAAGGCGTGCGGCGACTTATTTGATCATAAAATAATAAAAATGGACCAATTATTTTATTTTATGACAATGTCAAGAATTATAAAGCTCAACTATAGGCAAACTGCTTAACTTGCTTACACCCCATATTTTTGACGATAAGCAGCGACGGATTGTTGATGCGCAGCTAATTCTGAATTGTTCTCCAGGTAGAACATAATATCGGCCAATGATGCGATACTAATAACAGGCATCCCATATTTTTGGCTTACTTCTTGTACGGCTGAGTGTGAAGAAAGCTGTTGATCCGTGCCCGCGCGCTCCATGCGATCAAGAGCAATCAATACACCCGCCGGCTCCGCACCCGCTGCCCGGATAATATCCACGGATTCGCGCACAGAAGTACCTGCGGTAATCACATCATCGATGATGATGACCTTGCCCTGTAATGGGGCACCCACCAGCGTGCCCCCTTCGCCATGGGCTTTGGCTTCTTTACGGTTAAAAGCAAACGGTATATCGCGACCAGCAAGATCAGGATGCTGTGCCAAGGCCACGGCTGTTGTCGCCGCTAACGGAATGCCTTTGTATGCTGGACCAAACAACATATCAAAAGGCACCCCCGAGCTAACAAGCGCTTGTGCATAAAACTGTGCCAAACGCCCCACGGCAGCACCACTATTGAACAACCCAGCATTAAAAAAATAGGGGCTTAGACGACCTGATTTAACTTTAAATTCACCAAAACGCAATACGCCCTGTTCCAGAGCGAAGCGCACAAATTCATTACGTTGAGAGAGCATGATGTGCTTCCAAATAAAGTGCATCCATAAACCCCACTATTATTCCATGAAAGCCTCAAAGATGTATGGCTAAAATCAGCCCATCGGCTTTACCTAAAAAGGAGAATTCTTATGAGCATGCCCGTTTTTTACTTATCCCATGGTGGTGGCCCATGGCCTTGGATGGAACAAGGTCTGGTGCGCTATGCGGATTTACAGCGAAGCCTAACGGCGCTTCCTGCAAGCCTACCCCGCCCACCCAAGGCGATTTTGATGGTATCTGCGCATTGGGAAACCGAAGGCCCCCTACGAGTACAAAGCCACCCTAACCCCCCAATGGTCTATGACTATTATAATTTTCCTGCCCATACCTACGAGGTCGTTTACCCGGCTTCTGGTCAGCCCGCATTAGCTCAGCACGTCCAGCAACGCTTAGAGCAAGCCGGATTCGATGTGCAACAAGACGCTGAACGCGGTTTTGATCACGGGGCATTTGTTCCTGCTTATGTCATGTACCCCGACGCCTCTATCCCTATGGTGCAACTTTCTATTGATGCGCACTATGATCCGGCTTTCCATTTACGCATGGGTGCAGCCTTACGCGCTTTACGCGACGAAGACGTATTGATTCTCGGCAGTGGTGCCAGCTACCATAATTTACGTTTGATGGGGCCCGAGGCCGCGCCCGCCTCGCAAGCCTTTGATGCATGGTTAGATCAAACACTTTTACACACCCCAGCTCCTGCACGCGAGCAAGCCCTCTTACATTGGGACCAAGCCCCTGGAGCGCGTGTGGCTCATGCGCGCGAAGACCATCTAGTGCCTTTATTTGTGGTTGCTGGAGCCGCCACAGAGCAAGACCCCGTCACACGAATTTTGAATAGCACCAGTACAACCGGTATTATGAACGGCAGTTATCGTTTCGGTTAGGATGATTCATCCGTCTTTTTTAGAGAGTTTCCGTGTTACGCATTTGTAGTTTAAATATGAACGGCATCCGTGCCGCCTATAGAAAAGGCTTTGCTGATTGGCTTCAAGCTCACCAACCCGATATGGTTTGCTTACAAGAGGTTCGCATTCAAGACAAAGACCTAAAAGATCCCATGCGCCATCCCGACGGCTATACCGGCTACTTTAATCTAGCCGAAAAACCCGGCTACAGTGGTGTGGGTTTATACCTAAAAGACGAGCCCCAAGCCGTTCATATTGGCATGGATTGCGATGAATTCGACCCCGAAGGGCGTGTGATCCGTGCTGATTTCGACAAACTGAGTGTCATCAGTGCTTATTTGCCTTCAGGCACCAGTGGTGACGAACGTCAGGCTGCCAAATATCGCTTTTTAGATCGATTTGAAGCGCTTATGCAGGGTTTTATGGCGGACCATCAAGCTACCGGTCGGGAATATATTATTTGTGGTGATTGGAATATTGCTCACCATGAAATCGACTTAAAAAACTGGCGTGGTAACCAAAAAAACTCCGGTTTCTTACCCGAAGAGCGCGCATGGCTAACCAAGGTATTTAATGAAATGGGCTGGGTGGATGTTTACCGCCACCTTTACCCTGATCATACCGGAGAAAGCTACACCTGGTGGAGCAATCGCGGACAAGCATGGGCCAATAACACCGGTTGGCGTATTGATTACCATGTGGCCACCCCAGGTGCTGCCGCGGCCGCTCAAAAAGCATGGGTATACAAAGACGAGCGCTATAGTGATCATGCCCCGCTCATTGTGGATTATGATTTAACCCATTGTTAATTGTTTTAGAGACAGACCATGCACCAACCTGACCCCGCTTTTTTACAAGCCTTAACCGCTATCGTGGGCCCAGATCATGTAATCACTGATCCTAGCCAAAGCCAAACCTATTTCACGGATTGGAGTGGCGAACAAGGCAACGCCCCTTTGGCCGTTGTACGCCCTAAAACCACCGAGGATGTCAGCCGTATTCTCGCGCTTTGCCACCAGCAGCGTTGCGCTGTTGTTCCCCAAGGGGGGCTAACAGGTTTAGCTGGCGGAGCCACGATACGCGGCGCAGCCATCGCGCTTTCTTTAGAGCGACTCAAAGGGGTCATTGAACTGGACGCCGAATCCGCTACCATGACTGTCTGGGCGGGTACCCCGTTAGAACTCATTCAAAACGAAGCCGAAAAAGCGGGCTTTTTGTTTGCGTTAGATCTTGGAGCGCGCGGCTCCTGCCAAATTGGTGGCAACGTCTCGACCAACGCTGGCGGCAACCGCGTCATCCGCTATGGCATGACTCGCGATTTGGTGCTGGGACTAGAGGTGGTTCAAGCCGATGGCACGATTTTGTCTATGCTCAACAAAATGGCAAAAAACAATGCGGCCTTTGATCTGAAACATTTATTTATTGGTTCTGAAGGCACCCTAGGCATCGTGACACAAGTCGTCCTACGCTTGCACCCTAAAGTCAATGGCGCCAATACGGCCTTGATTGCTTTACCCGATTTCAGCGCCGTAACACGCCTTTTACGCTATGCTCAACAAGAGCTTTCGGGGCTGGTGAGTGCCTTTGAGGTCATGTGGCAGGATTATTACCGCATCGCCACCACTGTAGGGGGCAGCCGTGCGCCCATTGCCGCCGATTATCCCCTCTATGTATTAATGGATCTGCAGTCCGCCAACCCTGAAACAACCGCTGCTCCCTTCGAGGCGGTGCTAGAGCATGCTTTTAATGAAGGCTGGGCGCTGGATGCCGCCGTCGCACAATCACATGCCGATGCAGAAGATTTTTGGATATTACGCGACGCCGTTGCCGAAATCCTACCCCATTATGCGCCAACCATTAACTTTGATATTTCCTTCCCTATTTCACAAATTGGGTTAGGAGTTGAGCGTTTACGACAAAGCGTACACGCGGTAGACCCAACATTAACCACAATGTTTTTTGGTCATGTGGGTGATGGCAATATTCATCTGCTCGTTGGCCCTATCCCCCACGGAGATAAAACCATGGAACACGAGATTGAAAAACGCTGTTATGAAGTAGCCCAAGCGCTTCAGGGGTCGATCTCTGCGGAACATGGGATTGGTTTACACAAAAAGCCCTGGCTTGCCTACAGCCGTACCCCCGCCGAGCTGGCTCTGATGCGTACCCTAAAGCAGGCTTTAGACCCCCATCAGATCCTAAACCCCGGTAAGGTCTTTGATTAATAGAACCAAGCCCCTACCGTTAGCTCAACACTCCTACAAAGGCGGTAATAATGATAGCGTTCACAAAATCAATGAATAAGGAGCCAACCAAAGGAATAACAAAGAACGCTTTAGGTGACGGACCATTTACCTCGGTGAATGACTGCATATTAGCCATCGCATTAGGAGTGGCCCCCATCCCAAAACCACAATGACCAGCGGCCATTACGGCCGCATCATAATCTTTGCCCATAATCCTAAAGGTAACGTAGGTCGCAAATAAAAACATGACCGCTGTTTGCACAACTAGGATCACAAGTAACGGCCCCGCTACATCCGCTAGCTCCCAAAGCTTCATAGACATTAAAGCCATTACCAAGAAAAACCCCAGAGAGACGGATCCAATAGCATCTAGCTGTGCTTGTGGAAAACGAAAACCACGCCAGTCAATAATATTGCGCACGACCACAGCAATCAGCATCGACCCCAAATACGCTGGCAACGTCACCCCTTTGGTTTGCAGCCACTCAATAAGCATCGAACCTAGCCCCATACATACGGCTAGTAACAGCACAGAGTACATCGACAAATCAAAAAGTGGTTCTTTTTGAGGGGTGGCATTTTCCTGAGTAGCAGCCCCCCCTGTAGTAGGGGTTGGCACTGACACAGCGGCTCGCTGCCGAGGACCTTTTAAGCCATGTTTACGCATGAGACGTGAGCCCACAGGCCCCCCAATCACACACCCTGCAACCAAGCCCCACGTGGCAGCAGCAATAGCAGCAGGTAGCGCGCCGGTTACCCCATACGATTCCAACAAGGGACCAAACGCTGCCGATGTCCCATGTCCACCGGTTAAAGAAATCGACCCCGCCGCTAGTCCTAATAAGGGGCTCGCTCCCATGACATAAGCCAAGCCCGCACCAATGATATTTTGCAAGGTCAACAGTAGAACTGCAGCCACTAAAAACAGGGCCACCCCTACCCCACCCTTTTTCAGCATTTCAAAACTGGCAGAAAAACCAATGGTTGTAAAAAATGCCATTAGCAAAAAGGCACGCATATTGTCATACAGCTCAACCGAGAAGCTTTGCGTCTGATGCCCATATAAAGCAATAAGCGCAAATACCAGCCCACCAATAATGGGACTCGGAATAAAATAACGCGATAAAACAGGCACTCGATTTTTGATAAGTTTCCCTATCACTAAAAACACCGCTGCCAACGCTACGGTTTGTGCCATATCAAGCTGTATAAGCATGGTTATCCTCTGTGCGACGTGGTAGCCCTAAGCGCAACGAGCGCGTACCTGCTCCCAAATAAAAGCAGCAACATCCTGAGGTTGATTTAAATCTAAGCAGATACGATCAGTCATAGCCAATGGTGTATCTGTCGCAATGGCGACCACTTTCTCTGTATGCGGATAAACTGGATCTACCCCACGCGATGGGCGATAAACCTCTAAGCGCGGAATATCTGCTTGCCGATATCCTTCTACTAAAACCACATCAACCGGTTGCAAACGTTGTACTAAGTCTACCAATAACGGCTCGTCGTTTTGATTTAAGTTATGAAACAAAGCGTAATGATAGGGGGAGGCCACAATGACCTCGCGTGCACCGGCATTACGGAAGCGAGCGCTATCTTTATGGGGTGGTTCGAATTCCAAGCGATGATGACTGTGCTTGATCACAGCCACCTCTAGACCTTGGGCATTAAACCAAGGCATCATGGCTTCAATCAGCGTGGTTTTACCACTACCTGAGCGCCCAACAATACCAAAAACCCGCTGCATAGTGATTAATGGTCGCGCTGCACCGCAGCGGTACAAAAATCAACCAATGTTTGCTTATAAATACTGTCAGGAAAAACCTGTATGGCCTGTAAAGCTAACTCAGCCTCGGCATCAGCAGCTTGACGGGTATAGTCAACCGCATCGGTATTCGCGATGGCGGCTGCCACCGCCTCAAAATCCGCATCCCCGGTTTCAATGGCGGATTTAATTAACTGTTGTTCGGCTGGGGTACCGACTTGCATCACGCGAATTAAAGGAAGCGTAGGCTTGCCCTCGCGCAGATCGTCGCCCACATTTTTTCCTAGCGCTTCCGCGTCACCACTGTAATCCAAGACATCATCAATCAGCTGGAAAGCCGTACCAATATGACGCCCATACGCAGCAGCGGCCGACTCAAGCTCGGGGCTGGCTGCAGATAAGATCGCCCCCACTTGTGCTGCGGCCTCGAAAAGCTTGGCGGTTTTATAGCGCACCACCTGCATATAGCGTTCTTCGGACACATCCGGATCGTGTACGTTTAACAGCTGTAAGACCTCGCCCTCGGCAATGATAGTAGTGGCTTCAGAGAGTACTGCCATAGCACGCATTGACTGCGTTTCCACCATCATCTCAAAAGAGCGAGAGTATAAATAATCACCCACCAACACACTAGCAGCATTACCAAACACCGCATTAGCCGTACTACGGCCTCGGCGTAAGTCAGACTCATCAACCACATCATCATGTAATAACGTGGCAGTATGGATGAACTCCACCACACCCGCCAATAGATGATGATGTGAGCCTTTGTAGCCTAATGCATTGGCGATTAACAATAACAAAGCGGGGCGCATTCTTTTGCCACCCGCGCCCACAATATATTCCCCAATAGTACGAATAAGGACGACTTCTGAGTTTAATCGCCCGCGGATTACCGCATCAAGGGCTTTCATGTCATCTGCGATGGGGGTCATTAGATTTGGGAGATTCAAAGCGCGTTCCGAACGAAAAAAATACCAACCTTGGTAAAAATCCAAGAGTAAAGGGATAATTATACGGTGTTGTGGCGATAACGCCGAATTTAGCGCCGCATAAAAATCACAAAGACAAAAAAACCACGTCTACCCAGCATCATACGTCTTTTAGCCTAAATGGAGAATATGTTGAATTACGACTTAAGCAATTTGTTACAACGCGCCGAACGTGTGCTTGAACAGCTCGAAGCCTATTTGCCGCCAGCCCCACCCGCTATTAATTGGGATGCCCACGCGTTTATCTGGCGGCGTCGAGGCGCGCGTGGCTGGTTAGATGCCGTAAAACATATTGCCACCATTGCCCCTGAAGATTTACAACATATTGAGCAACAAAAAGATATCATTACACGCAACACCGCTCAATTCGTAGCAGGCAAACCCGCCAATAATGTCCTTATGACAGGAGCCCGCGGCACGGGCAAAAGCTCTTTAGTCAAAGCTATGCTCAATCAATTTGCAGATCAAGGTTTGCGTTTGATTGAAATTGATAAAGACGACATGGGAGACCTACCAGATATCATTGAATTGATTGCTGACCGCCCCGAACGCTTTATTATTTTTAGTGATGACTTATCCTTTGAAGACGGCGAAAGCGGTTATAAAGCATTAAAATCTGTACTGGATG
The DNA here is from genome assembly GCF_030152715.1 of Paenalcaligenes sp. Classification (NCBI taxonomy): domain Bacteria; kingdom Pseudomonadati; phylum Pseudomonadota; class Betaproteobacteria; order Burkholderiales; family Alcaligenaceae; genus Paenalcaligenes; species Paenalcaligenes sp. Next base: position 40,483 of record NZ_JASLIX010000049.1, on the reverse strand, counting down.
GCTCCGTCGCCGCTCCCAGTGATAATGTTTTGATTTATGCGACCTCAAACCGGCGCCATCTTATGCCGGAATACGCAGCGGAAAACTTACAGACCAGTACACCTGCTACGGGCGAACTGCATTATGGCGAAGCCGTAGAGGAAAAAGTCTCTTTATCTGAACGCTTTGGGATTTGGTTATCGTTTTATCAGTTTAAACAAGACGATTATTTGGATATTGTGTATTACTGGCTTAAAACACTGGGCTATCCTGCTGAGCGTGTCGAGGATGCCCGTCGCGAAGCCTTACAATGGGCCTTACACCGCGGCTCCCGCTCGGGGCGTGTTGCACAACAATTTGCACGGGACTGGGTAGCACGTCATGACAACTAAAACCCATCCCCCCTACGTTCGGGTTGCCGTGGGCGTTATTCTGGATCCAATGGGACATGTACTACTTGGCAGTCGTCCTGCCGATAAACCCTGGCCACATTGGTGGGAGCTGCCAGGCGGTAAAATCGAAACCAATGAAAGCGTGCCCCAAGCGCTCATCCGCGAGCTCCACGAGGAAATCGGTATCCATGCAACGACCCTATTACCTTGGATCCGCTATATCCATCACTATCCACGCAGTACGGTAGAGCTTAACTTTTATCAAGTCACCGAGTGGCAGGGCACTCCAACCCCACAAGAAAATCAGCAGTTAGCTTGGTGTCATCCCGATCAGCCTATTCCATTAACGATAGGGCCTATTTTGCCTGCCACCTTCCCGATTCTCCGTTGGTTACGCTTACCCAAACACTATTTACTTAGCAATATCGGACAAAAAAGTGGCGTATCGATCTGGCTAGAAAAGCTGCATCAGGCATTACAACAGGGAGTACGACTGGTGCAATTCAGAGAGCCTGCTTGGGAGAACAACCATCCCAATGACCCTGATTGTTTAGCCGCCTTACAGCAAACAGTGGATTTATGTCACCAATGGGGAGCCCTCTGCTTACTGAATAGTATCCACCCTTGGGATTGGGTTGGTTATGCTGACGGACTCCATTTACGCAGTCACGATGCGGCTCGCCTTGCACAAAATCAACACGCAGCCCCCATTAACAAGCGCCAGCTCCTTGCCGTCTCGGCTCACCACGCGCAAGATATAAAGCACGCACAACAACTAAATAGTGATTTTGTTGTGATTGGGCATGTATTAGATACGCCATCCCACCCAAATCAACCGGCACTAGGCTGGGAAAGGTTTTACGAGCTCGCACAACAAGCAGGGCGACCTGCCTTTGCAATTGGGGGACAATCCCCTACCACCTTTAAACAAGCGCAAACATTTGGTGCGCACGGTATTGCCGGTATCCGACAACTCATTACTGATTAAGACCATGGACCCTGTCACCATATCCGAACACGATGGCGTACGTTATTTACATTTAGGCACCGAATGGGTACAAGGCGCTATGCGCCTAAGCCAACCCAATGAGCTAGAGCTGCTGTATATTCAGCAAATGATGATGTGGCAGCTGTTTATGGACCAGCCCACGCATATTATGCAATTAGGTCTGGGCGCTGCCTCGCTGACTAAGTTTTGTTATCAGAACTACCCCGATAGCAAAATCACTGCCGTCGAAATCAACCTCGATGTCATTCGTGCCTGTAGGGCATTATTTGCATTACCTGATGATGATCAGCGTTTACATGTCATTCATCGCTGTGCTCTCGCGCATCTACAATCTGCACCAATGCAAAGCGTAGAAGTGCTACAAGTGGATTTATATGGTGCCGAAGCGCATGCACCGGCCCTCGGCTCACAAGATTTCTATAATGAATGCGCACGCGTACTAACGGATGAAGGCTTATTAACTATAAATATTTTAGGCAATGCTCATGTTCATGCTCGCCATTTAAACTATTTACAACAGGCCTTTGGCGCCGTGGCTTGGCTTCCTGAATCCCATGATGGCAACATTGTTGCCATCGCCTTCAAAACCCCGCCGGTGGTTGATTTTGAGGCTCTCTATGACCGCGCCACTCAAATCACCATGGCTTACGGGTTGCCAGCAGCAGACTGGGTGGAGGGATTAGAGCAGTGGATGCAGGGGGACTAAAACAACCTAATAAAAAATTTTCTGTTGCGAATGTATCGCTTTTTTAATCTGCTTTTCCCCAACGGGATCCTTTTTACAACTATATGCCTCAAACAAAGGCACCTGATCCTTATAATGAGGATGAGTTACTCCGTCAGGGCTAACAAAACCGCTCTGCCCTGGTGCGGTAACCGAACACATCGTAAACTTCCCTCCCATTAAAGACACCATGTAGCTTGAGCTACCCGTATTGCCATAAACAGGAGTTCTGACCTCATTATCTTTGTCTCCCCAAGGCACTCTCACCGCACTTTGATGAGAGAAAAGCATGGTAGCAACAGGCACTCGCCAATCATCTATATTCTCTCCATGTTGCTTTATTAAAGACGCCACTGCATTTTTTAAGGCTTGCAGCACCACATCACTCGCGGCCTGACCTTGCAATAGGTCAATCGTTTGAAGCACTGAAGACTCCTCTCCCTGTAGTGCATTCCAAACTAATTTAGCAACTAAAGCTGGTTGCGCACTGCGTGGATCGTCATTTGATATGTATAAATCAGAGAGATATCCCTCCAAGATGTCTTTGGGTAAAACGGGAGATAAAAGCAAATGTGCCATTTCTTCTAGCCATGCTCGCATAATCGCTGGTGCAGCTCCTTGATAATACGATTTTGTCTCATCAGGTATTAACTTGTAATCCCAACCCTCAAGCTCTACGGCGACCTGCTGAAAAAAATCAGGCATATTTGCTTTAGACGCTGCTTGAATAATATATGGAACAAAATAACGAGCATGTAAATCCGCCCACGCCCCTTTATTATCAATCCCCCAAATTTCATCTTGGGTAAGCTTCTCTTTGGCTTCTAGCTCTACTAATAATTCCTGCACTCGATCCACATACGAAAAATGGGCGGAGTCTGCTAGAAGCCCTGAAAATATCTTGTTGTTCCAGCTAGCAATATATCCATTTGTAGGATTTAATATTTTAGGATTATGGTCAAAATCATAAAAGCCTAACCACTCCATAGTTCCGTCACCTACTGCTGGGAACTGAATATGTTGTTGTTCTGACCGAATGGGTAAACGACCTAAACCAGCCGCTCCAATATTATTATTCTTATCCGCATAAAACCATGTAATTGAAACCGCTACCCGCTTAGCTTGTTCCATGAACTCATCCCATGATGTCGCTTTAGCGGCTTCTGCCCAGCCTAGTAGCGTTTCAATTTCTAATCCCTCCCAACTTCTTCTATTTGCGTAAGCTGTCTTACTTTCCAGATCAAAAGCACTCACAAACCCCTGCTTGCTTTTGTAAACGTCGATAAGTTTTTCACGTTCCCCTTTGACAGGTATAGAAACCTGTTTATGCTCAAAAGGAATATACTTCCCATTATAAAGATACTCTTTTGGATTATTGGGGTTGAGTTTTAGCTGATACACATCATTCGTATCTAAAGAACCTACTGTAGATCCCCATGCTATTTTTCCATTAGTGCCAAATAAAATAGCAGGCAGACCTACAGGCGTTAAGCCTGTCAAATCATAACCAGCACCATGTAAGCCCACACCATATGTCATAGCCGGGGTATACCAACCTTGCTGTGGCCCATTATATAAAACGGGAACTCCTTCTTGCGTTTTCTCTGCTCGTAACACCCAAGCATTACTCGCCGTAGGAACACCATTAATAAAAGCATCTCCTAAGGCTAAACGGTCTTTTTCTAATAAGTAACTCGCTGTATGCTGTGATAAAGAACTCAAATAAGTTGTGGTGGTCTGAGAGCGCACCTCCTGATGCTCTGATTGAATAATTACAGGGGCACTAGGATCATTTAACCATTTTACTTGTTCATAAAAATCCCGCCCTAAATCCTCACCCAGCGTGTCTCTCAACCTTTCTAAAAGAGTCAAATTAGCAATCTCTGAGCTCGTGGCAAAAAACCGATTCAAAATCAGCCCTACCCACACGAGAGCAATATCTTCCTCTTGCCAGACTGTCGGCAAAAAATCGTAATCAATAAACTCTTTTGGCAATAAGGTTTCAGGACTGGCCAAGACTTCTTCAACTCTCTTAGTAAATCCAGCAGCATAACCTTTGAAAATTTGTCTATCCTCATCAGACAACTGGCTCAACTGTGTAGTAATACTTTTAGGATCAAATCTACTATGGGTAACTTCATCTAACGACAAATAGTCCCTGCCTAGAACCTCCGCTACCCTTCCTTGCCCAATTCTTTTAGCCATTTCCATTTGGAACAAGCGATCTGTCGCTATGGCATAGCCATATCCATAAAATAACCCATAGGTATCTTTTGCATAAATATGTGGTACGCCATAGGTATCTCTTTTAATTGTTACTTGATTACCTAAATCACTAGGCGAGGTTGCACAGCCAAAAAGTAAACTAGCCCCCAGCACAGAACTGCTCAGCTTCCAGAATTTCATTCATGTCTCCATTGTTTTTATGAATAATATTTAGGAGCAAAGTAACTGAGAAGGGTGATCATTTCTAGTAGGGTTACTCTTGATACTCCTACCACTGCCCTCCAAGCGCTGTCATCAGTTTTGTTGCAGCAATAAATAACTCACTTTGTAAGCTGAGCATTGCTCGCTCGGCATTTAATGCGTTAGTTTCGACTTGCACTACCGACAAATAGTCAATCAGCCCCGCTTCATATTGATTACGCGTTAATTGTAAAGATACACGAGCAGCGTCTAAAGCGCGTTGTTGATTCGTTAGCTCTTTATGCAGGCCATGCCATTGCACTAGAGCATCTTCAACCTCGCGCACGGCTTCGAGTACCGTTTGTTTATAGGCCGCTGCCTGTGCATCGTAGGCCGCCATGGCCTCATTGACACGTGCGGTACGCGCCCCCCCATCAAAAATGCTTAATGCCAATGCCGGCCCTAACGACCAAAAACGAGCTGGCACACTGATCCAATCCGACCACGACCCGCTTCTATAGCCCCCTTGCGCTGAAAGGCTAAGATTCGGTAACCACGCCGCTTTTGCCACCCCTATCTGGGCATTGGCAGCAGCCATTCGTTGTTCAGCAGCGGCTACATCTGGTCGCTGTAATAATAGCTGTACAGGTAGACCTACGGGCACGGATGGAAGTGCGGAAAACACCGCATCAGCCTGTAAAGCAAAGTGGGATGGCACACGCCCTAATAACACCGCCATCGCATTCCGTAACTGCCCCCATTGTCGATCCAAGGCTAGCCGTTGTACACGCGCATTTTCCAACTGAGACTGAGCCGCTGCCACATCCGCCACAGACACCATACCAACAGCCAAGCGCTGCTGGTTCATAGCTAAACTGCGCTCATAAGCGGCAATAGTTTGGTCGTAAAGCTGTTGAGCTGCACGTACATATTTGGCCTGAAAATAACTTTGTGCAAACGTTGAAGCAAGACTTAAACGCGTCGCCGCTAGATCTGCTTGGCTAGCCGCTAAGTTTGCTTGATTCGCTTCTACACTACGCCGCACACGCCCCCAGACATCCAGCTCCCAGCTAACGCTCGCGTTCAGATTATATTGATTGGTAGGTGCGCTTTGCCCGGAGCCAGCACGCTGCCCCGATGCCCCCATATCTAAAGTCGGAAATAAGCCGGCTCGCGCTTGTCCTAACGCCGCTTGAGCTTGGCGATAACGCGCTTCCGCTTGCGCAAGGTTCTGATTATGCTCAAATAACTCCTGTATCCAATGTGCCAGCTGATCATCATTAAAGCGTTGCCACCACTGATCTGTTGCTTGCCCCAAAGGCGTTGCCGGCACCCAAGCGGAACGGTCCGCTGCCAGCGAATGCGCATATTCATCATTCACGTCTATATTAGGGCGTACATAGTCCGGACCCACGGCACAACCAGCCAAAATAATTACACCGCAAGCTATTACTGTTTTATACCATCGCATCATGCTTGTTATGCCTTTTTAATCCGGAATCGTTGGGCGAGTTTTTCAAGATAAATATAGACCACTGGTGTGGTGTAAAGCGTAAGCAGTTGACTTAAAATCAAACCACCCACAATCGTTAAACCGAGAGGCTGTCGCATCTCTACCCCGGGGCCGGTCGCAATAATCAGCGGCACGGCTCCTAAAATTGCCGAAATGGTTGTCATCATAATAGGTCGGAATCGCACCAGACAGGCCTCGTAAGCGGCCTCGGTCACTGTCATACCATGATGGCGTTGCGCATCTAAAGCATAATCCACCATCATAATGGCATTTTTTTTCACAATACCAATCAATAAAAACACCCCGATCATGGCAATAATAGAAAACTCTTGCCCTACCCACATAAGTGCTAATAACGCTCCAATCCCGGCCGAAGGTAATGTGGATAAAATGGTCAGTGGGTGCATATAGCTTTCATAAAGCATGCCCAAGACAATGTACATCACCGCTAGGGCAGCTAAAATCAACCAAGGCTGTTGCGCTAAGGCATTTTGCATCATGCGTGCCGAGCCCTCATAGCCTGCTTGGATTTCATGCGTAGGCAGGCTAATTCTTGCCATTGCCTCGTCAATAGCAACTAACGCCTGATCCAAAGACACACCGTCCGCTAAGCCAAAAGACACACTCTCTGCCACAAACAACCCCTGATGGCTCACACTCAAGGGGGCATTGCCATGCTCAAAATGTGTAAAAGCCGCCAGCGGGATACGCCGTCCATCGCGCGCCACGACCTCCAGTTGCTGTAATGACTCGAGGTCTCGCGCAAAACGCTTTTCTACCCCCATTACGATATAGTATTGATTCAAGCGCCCATATACTACCGACACCTGTCGTTGGCTAAACGCATTATTTAGCGTTGAAGCCACCAAAGCCATATCAATACCTAAGGCAGTCGCTTTTTCTCTATCAATACGCAATTCAATACGCGAGCCCTTATCATCAGAATCGGTATCCACATCCGTTAGCTCTGGTAGCGCGGCCATCGCCTGCTGAACTTTGGGCTGCCACTCTTTTAGTAGAGCTAAATCACTCGCTAATAAACTGTAACTATACGAACCGGCACGACCTAAACCGCCCCCTACAAAAATATCTTGCTGTGGCGTTAAAAACATCCGTGCTCCTGGCTCCGACTGCAATTGGTTACGCAGCCGTGCCACCACTTCGAACGCAGTGGCCTCGCGCTCATTCATTGGCAACAACTCAACCAAAATCATTGATGAGTTGCTCCCCCCTCTACCCCCAGCAAACACCGCCACATTCGCTACGGCGGGATCATTTAAAATAATTTTTCTAAATTTATCTAATTTTGGCACCATGGCCTCAAAAGCCATCCCACGATCTGTACGGAAAAACCCCATCAATTGCCCCGTATCCTGCTGAGGAAACAAGCCTTTAGGGATCGCCGTATATAAATAACCATTTAAAATAATCGTGGCAAACAACGACAACAACGTCAGAAACTTATGTCGTAACGCCCAGCCTAAACTACGCTGATAGCCATGTACCACATACTGACCCGTCCGATAAAACAATCGGCTTATTTTTCCAGAACGTTGTTGCTCATGACGTGGGCGTACACGTAATAGCTTGGCAGACATCATTGGCGTTAGCATCAAGGAAATCAACCAAGAAATCATCACGGCCACAGACAGCGTGACGGCAAACTCTTTAAAAAGCCGCCCCACTAAACCACCCACCAACCACATCGGGATAAACACCGCCACCAAAGAAACGCTCATGGCGGTAACGGTAAAGCCCACATCCCGAACCCCTCGGGCGGCGGCCCGTAGCGGCGTTGCCCCCTTTTCTAAATGGCGCATAATGCTTTCCAGCACCACAATGGCATCATCCACCACAAAGCCCGTTGCTACAATCAACGCCATTAACGAAATCGTATTTAGCGTAAAGCCAAAAAGATACATGAGCGCAAATGTGCTGATCAAGGAGGCAGGAACCGCTACGGCAGGAATCAATGCCGCACGCCAATCACGTAAAAACACCAGCACCACCAACACCACCAATCCCACTGCAATGAACAGCGTTTTGTGTGCTTCTTGCATCGAGGCACGTATACTTGGGGTGCGGTCTTGCGCCACATGAATCTGTACCCCTGCGGGCATCATGGCTTCAAACTGGGGGATGCGCTCACGAATGGCTTCAACCGTTTCAATAATATTGGCATCGGCTTGACGCCGCACCATCAACAATACCGCCGGCTGATCATTCACATAACCAAAATTATTAATGTCTTCTACAGAATCTTCGACCGTAGCCACATCTTGTAAGCGAATCGGGCTATCGTTACTCCAACCAACAATTAACGGAGCAAACTGCTGCGCCTGATTCATTTGGCGATCTGTGCTTAACCACCACTGCTCGTGGTCATTTTCTAAAAACCCATTCGGGCGTAATGGGTTCGCATTTGTAATCGCTGTGCGTACATCATCTAAAGCCAATCCAGCCACCGCCAACGCTTGGGGGTTGATACTAATCCGTACCGCCGGCAATGACCCCCCACCCACGGATACTTCTCCCACCCCTTTTACTTGCGCCAATTTTTGCGCCACAATCGTCGTCGCCAAATCATATAACTGCGCTTGGTTTGCCGTTGGCGAGGTCATCGCTAACACCATAATCGGCGCCGAAGATGGATTCACTTTGTGGTAAGTAGGAACACCACGCATGCCCGACGGCAACATGGGGCGTGCCTGATTAATGGCTGCTTGTACGTCTCGTGCTGCTTCATCAATATCCCGCTCCAACTCGAACATGAGCGTGATACGGGTCGAGCCTTCAGAACTACGGGAACTCATTTCTGACAAGCCAGAAATCGCCCCCAAAGCCTGCTCCAAAGGCGTAGCCACGCTGGAAGCCATGGTTTCGGGGCTCGCCCCCGGTAGGCTTGCGCTGACCGAGATCATCGGAAAATCCATTTGTGGCAAAGGCGCCACCGGCAGCTGCCGTAAAGCTAGGAACCCCGTAAACACCATCGCCACACACAGCAACGTGGTCGCCACCGGTCGCATAATAAAGCCGGTTAACCAGCGTTTCATGCTGACCTCTGTCGCATACGTGACCAACGCTGTGACCAGCGATCAAAAAACAAATAAATCACCGGTGTCGTAAACAGCGTTAATACCTGACTGCAAATCAACCCCCCTACCATCACCAACCCTAAAGGCTGACGCATTTCAGCCCCCGAGCCGCTGGCTAACATCAAGGGAATCGCACTAAATAACGCGGCAAACGTCGTCATTAAAATAGGTCTAAAGCGTAAGAGTGCGGCTTGGTGAATGGCTTGCTGAGCGGGCAGCTTGTCTTGGCGTTGTGCGACCAAGGCAAAATCAATCATCATGATGGCATTTTTTTTCACAATACCTATTAACAAAATAATGCCAATCACCCCCACCATATCGAGCTCTCGCCCTGTTATTAACAAAGCCGCTAAGGCGCCTATCGTGGCTGAAGGCAAGGTAGACAATATCGTGATAGGATGAATATAGCTTTCGTATAAAATACCCAGCACGATATACATCGTCACCACCGCTGCCAACAACAACCATAATGTGCTCGACAAAGACGCCTCAAACGCTTGCGCTGCCCCCAAAAACCGCAGCTCCGTGGAATCTGGCAACCCTAAATCCACTGCGCTTTGTTGTATTGCCTGCACCGCATCGGATAAGGAATACCCTTTTGCCACGTTAAACGATAACTGCGTTGCAGGAAACTGGTCCAAACGATCAATAGACAGCTCTACCGCCATTTGCCGCATCTGAGCAATCGCTGCCAAAGGCACGACTTCGCCCGAGCGCGTAGGCACATAAATAGCACGTAATGCTTCGGGAGACTGACTAAACGAGGGCGCCACCTCAAGCACAACACGGTACTGAGCAGACTGCGTATAAATCGTTGAAATTAATCGCTGCCCGAAGGCATCGTACAACACATCATCAATGGTAGATTTACTGATCCCTAGCCGTGCCGCAGCATCCCGATCAATCTCTACCATCACTTGCTGACCTCGGCTCTGCAGGTCCGTCGCTACCTCTGCCAGCTGAGGCAACTGTTGCAAATGCTCTAACCACGATGGTACCCAGGTATTAAGCACAAGAGGATCGGGATCTGACAACGCCATTTGATACGCAGTACGACTGATTTGATCATCTACCGTAAGCTCTTGGATTGGCTGAAAATACACTCTGAAATCGGGCTCATTGCCAAAATCACGCGCCAACTCCTCGATAATTTGCGCCGCGGTTTTTGTGCGTTGCGCATGCGGTGTCAACGCAATCTGCATACGTCCCGTGTTCAACGTGGGGTTATTGCCATCCACCCCAATAAAAGACGTCACGGTCGCCACATCCTCATGATGCGAAATGGTTTCTGCAGCTTGAGTTTGTAGCCGCGCCATTGCCTTAAACGAGGCTGTTTGTGGCCCTTCGGTGATAGCTTGCACCATGCCGGTATCTTGTTGCGGAAAAAACCCTTTAGGCACAATCCAGTACAACCCTGCCGTCACCAACAACGTAGCCACTGCTACCCATAGCGTTAAACGCTGGTGTGCCAATACCCAATGTAAACCACGATCATAGGCGTGCACCACACGCTGCATGGCCTGATCTGCCCAGTGTACAAACGCATTAGGCCGTTTTTCCATGGCCTCTGGCGCACGTAACAAACGAGCGCACATCATCGGCGTTAAGGTAAGTGAAATCAATAAGGACAGCGCAATAGCTATTGCCAACGTGATCGCAAACTCCTGAAATAAGCGTCCGATCACATCTGACATAAACAGCAACGGAATCAGCACAGCTATCAAAGACACCGTCAGCGAGATCAAAGTAAAAGTGATTTGCTGCGCCCCTTTTAAGGCAGCGGGCAAAGGCGCCATCCCCTCTTCGATGTAGCGGGCGATGTTTTCTATCATGACGATGGCATCATCTACCACAAAACCCGTCGCAATGGTCAGCGCCATCAGTGTGAGGTTATTAATGCTAAACCCCCACAAAAACATCAGAGCAAACGTGCCCGCAATAGATAATGGCACCACCACCGAGGGAATAAAAGTCGCCGTCCAAGTGCGCAAAAACACAAAGGTCACCAGCACCACGAGCCCTATCGCCATCAGCATTTCTGCTTGCACTTGCTTGACCGAGTCACGGATTGTCAACGTACGATCCGTGGCCACTTGAATATCAATACCCGTAGGTAATGATGCTTGTAGGCTAGCTAACTGGGCTTTGATACGATCGGCCACCTCGATCACGTTTGCCCCAGGTTGGCGTTGAATATTCAACAAAATCGCTGGCTCTGTGCCCAACCATGCCGCTTGGCGAATGTCTTCGGCATCATGCACAATGGTGGCAATATCCCCTAATCGTAACGGCGCATCGTCCACATATTGCACTATGAGATTTTCATAGTCAGCCACCGAACGTAGCTGCTCGTTAGCGCTAATTGTGGTCGAGCGCTGTGGTCCATCCAAACTGCCTTTAGGCTGATTGACATTCGCCCCCACGACCGCTTGGCGCACGGATGCCATGGTCAACTGACGCGCTGCTAACGCCTCGGGGTCCACTTGGATGCGCACGGCTGGGCGCTGCCCACCCGCAATGCTGACCAAACCCACCCCATTTACCTGTGACAGCTTTTGTGCCACACGCAAATCAATTAGGTCGCGCACCTGTGGCAACGGAATCGTCGGTGAGGTCACCGCCAAACTTATGACCGGCTGATCCGCCGGATTTACCTTGTTATATAAAGGTGGCGAGGGCAAATCAGAAGGCAGCATATTTGACGCTGCATTGATTGCGGCCTGTACCTCTTGTTCTGCAATAGCTAACGACAGCCCTAAATCAAACTGTAATGTAATCCGCGACGCCCCCCCAGAGCTGGCGGAGCTCATTTGTGCCAAACCTGGCATTTGTCCAAACTGCCGCTCCAGTGGTGAAGTCACCAAGGATGCCATTACGCTTGGGCTAGCCCCTGGGTACAAGGTCACCACCTGAATAGTCGGATAATCCACCTGTGGCAAAGCGGCCACGGGCAACGCCTTATATCCCATTAGCCCTGCTAACAATAACGCCACCATGGCTAAAGTAGTCGCTACTGGCCGCAAAATAAATGTACGGGAAATGCTCACCTATTCCCCCTTAGGGTTGTACCAACGTGGGAGCTGCTGCGCGCGCTGCGTCCCCTTGAGCCTGCCCTTTACCGTTAATCGGATTGACTTGACTACCCTCTCGCAGCCTATCAGTGCCCTCTACCACCACCTGCTCACCCAGAGCCAAACCGTCTGCAATTAAGCTTTGTTCATCGGCCGTAAGCTGAACCTTTACTGGGCGTATAGACACCTTTTGATCAGCGCCAACCACATACACAAAATCCCCAATAGAGCCAGTTTGAACAGCGGCAGCAGGTATCACAATCCCCTGATGTTTGGTTAGCAATACATTCACGCTCACAAACTGATTAGGAAATAATCGATTATCTAAGTTTGGCATTGAGGCCTTAACTCGCACCGTACCAGTATTCAAATTGATTTGATTATCTACCGCTAAAATCGACCCTGTGCTAATGAGCTTATTTTGACGATCACTAACTTGCACAGGCAGCGACTGCTCAAGTTGCAAATGCTCAAATAAGCGGGATAAATCTTTTTCTGGTAGTGAAAAGCTCACCGCAATCGGTTGCGTTTGCGTAATCACGACTAGACCATCCGTATTGGCTGCAGAAATTAAATTCCCCTCATCTAAATTACGCAGCCCTAGACGTCCATCAATAGGCGAGGTGATTTTGGTGTACTCAAGTTGTAGCTTCGCGTCCTCAACGGCCGCTTGTGCCGTGGTAACTGAGCCTTTAAGCTGCTCTACCAAAGCCCGTTGATTATCAACCTGTTGCTTAGCAATGGATTGCTGCTTTTCTAACTGGAGAAACCGTTGTAAATCGCTTTGTGCTAGTTGCAACTGAGACTGAACCTGACGTAACTGCCCCTGAGCTTGGTCCAGTTTTGCTTGATAAGGACGTGGATCAATCTGGGCTAAAACAGTGCCCGCTTGCACAAATTGACCGTCTTTAAAAAATAACGTTTGTAGCTCGCCTTCGACGCGACTACGTACAGTAACGGTATTAAACGCCTGCACAGTCCCTACCGCATGCAAACGTTCCTCGACTATACCCTGAATGGCTTCAGCCACACGCACGGGTGTTTGAGGAGCACGCATGCCCATAGGAGGTCGCCCCGCAGACGGTGCTGCTGGCTTTTTTGCCCACCAGAACCATGTCCCGCCTATAACGAGGATAAAAATCACTACCAATAGCCAGCTACGCTTTTTAGCGATGGGCTGCCCCGTTTTTTCTGCCATATATGTCGGATCCCTAACCTAGTGTTAACCTATATTACAGCGCGCTAGCTGAAAAGGAATCGCCTGCTTAACCGTAACGGGTTTATGATCAGCGCCATGACGAGAAAACCGCACTAAAATCACGTATTTATTTGCACTCATGTCGGGATAGACCCCATATTGCTCATCGACCCAAACACGTAACAATTGAAAAGTTTTTCCGCCCAGCATTTCTTGATAAGCACCCGCTTCTGCCACCTGCTGCACGCGATCACCCGCCCCGCGCAAAATACGCAAAATAAGATCCAACGCCTGATACAACGGCATAAAAGACTGCGTCCACGCTTTAATATCGGCCTGACGATGCTCAGGGCTCAACATCTGCCAACTATAAAAAGAAGGGATATCAACCTGAGACGCCCCTCCAGGAACAGCTAATCGCCCACGTATGCTGCATAACCACTCATTATCACGCAAATCTTGAGCGATCCGACCTTGCGCTGATAAACCCTGAACAATGCGTGCAATCTCATTTAACGTACTTTCTAAAACATCCAAAGAGACCTGCGGGTGCTCACGCAATGCATTAAGCGCCACACGCTGGCGCTCTAAATCTTGTAATACCATCCCACGCAAATCGGTACGTTCAGTTACATCAAGCAGGTCAAACAAGGTCGCTATCGCCACCTGATGTAAATAAGGGTCTGAGCCTTGGGTAAAGTAAAAAAGGCGCTTGAATAAAGATTCAATACGCAGAAAAGTCCGTACTCGTTCGTTACAGGGGTACTCGTACAAAATCACGTAATAAAAACCCTAAATGATTCAATCAGTTATTGAGAGGCTACTACTTTTTTGCCTACTCACACCATTTTGCGTGCATTTGCTGCACCTGCACATTTAACTGCTCAATAGAGGTGGTCCCGTCGTTGACGATGACATCATCAGCATGCGCTAGCCTTTGTTGACGAGAGGCTTGAGCCTCCATGATACGCTGGACTTGAGAGGCTGTCAGCCCGCTGCGCTGCATCACACGTTCGATTTGTGTTGGCTCATCACAATCCACGACACAAACCCTATCCACATATTGACGCCATGTGCCAGACTCAACCAGCAATGGCACAACCACAACAACATAACACCCTTGAGCTTGCTGCACCTTTCTAAATGTAAAGTCTCGAATCAAAGGGTGCAAAATAGCTTGTAGCTTCTCGCGCTGATCTGGCTGCTGAAAGACGAGTTCGCGCATACGCGCTCTATCCATAGCGCCCTCAGCCGTTATGTATGCACTGCCAAACTGCTGGCGAATGGCAGGTATCGCAGCACCACCTGGAGCTGTTAGCTGATGTGCCACCACATCGGTGTCCACGATGGCTGCACCATGCTTTTGTAAAAGATCCGCCACAAAAGACTTACCCGAACCAATCCCACCAGTTAACCCTATTTTCAACATATTTTGATCACCTAGAAGAGTCGGCTATCAGGAAGTAACCACACCAAAAAAGCTGCCGCAACCAAATACGGACCAAATGCACACTGCCCTGTGGGCCAACACGTTTTTTGCCAAATTATCTGTATGATAAAACAAAAAAGCGCCGCCCAAAACCATAACACCCCCAGCGTACCTAGCCCTAGCCAAGCAGATAATGCCACCAGTAATTTAACATCACCGTGCCCCATGACTGGATGTTTAAAACAAAAAACGCAAAAAGCGTTCAAGGCCCGCAAAAATACATAACTGCCCAGCACCCCCCACAACGCCTGTGTTACTACTGGCTCTGAAATGAGCAGTTGATAAAGGAGCCCTATCCACAATAAAAGCTGGGTTAATACATCTGGCAATAGCCTACAGAGTGCATCGATACGTGCTAAACATAGCAAACATCCAAGCCATACACTCATCATTACTACGTTTAAGTCTGGCTGAGTTGGTAGCCATGGCCAATAAAGAGCAAAGACTGCCAGCCCCATCCCAAATAGTCCTGCGGTGCCTACGCGCCACACCAAAGCATAGGAGGAGCGCTGCAGAAAACCATGCCGTACACTCATCCACCACAAGGACTCGTCAGCAGTCTGCCCTAAATGCACTCGTTGTGCATAAAATGGGAGCGCATCCAAATACACACGACTTATGACGGCTGCGCTCAGCCCAATATATAATGCCCATAAATACATCCTGCCCGCCTTCGCCTCAAAAGGAGCTGTCTATGCATAAAAAATCACTTTTACGCCTGTGGTTACCCCTCTGTACACTCACTACCGCCGCTGTTTTGGCGGGTTGCGCCCAAAACCCTGTAACGAGCAGCCCACGTGGCAGCTTAACCGAGGCTCAAGACCACGCCCGCGGAGGTCGCGATAAGGCTAAAGCAACGTCACAAGTCAACTTTGGCCTAAATCAACCCCTTAGCCAAAACAAAGCTGACGGTCTTACATCGGGGCAAATCCGTGAGCTCCTAGAGCCGCGCACCTTTTTAGGCACGATGTCCTGCCCACCAGCGGATAAAAGCTGCATGCCTGTACGCTTAGTCGTTACCATGAGCCCAGAGGGTGTATGGCGTATGCGTGCCACCGATATCACACAAAATGTAGCTCCAGTCACCAGCGAAGGCTGCTGGCACCAAATTGGCAGTAACCCTACGCGCATTGTGTTAATGACGCAAAACGAAACCGTTTTTGGTGACTTTAGCTTCATGTATGACCACCAGCTCCGCGTCAATGTGTTTAACTACGTACGTCCCACCCTAGAAACCCATCTCAGCCGTCAACCCGATATTGACCCGATCGAGGAGCTACCAAACCACGTAGGGCTTAATTGTCGTCCTTGAGCTTGCTCTAAAGACTTACGCTGTAACACACTCTGGAGCTCTAACGCATTGCGCAGTCGTATTTTAGTCATACCACTTGCGCGATGCGCTTCCACAGTACGTAACGACATGGTCAAATCCCCTGCTATACATTTATTAGGGGTCCCAGCCATCACCTGATACATCACTTTGCGTTCTTGGACCGTCCAACGGCTTAAATACACAGCTACAGACATAAAAAAAACCTCCTATGCTTTTCGCTACAAAAAGCATAAGAGGCTTTAAGAAAAATCCCACTCCGTATCCCGCTAGGCGGGTTTGAGCTCAGCGCTCAAACTATCCATATGAGCGATTAGATTTCTAAATTATCAATCAATCGCGTTTGCCCTAAACGGGCTGCACCTAGTGCCACTAAAGGCTCACCTTGAGCGACTTGCTCGGCTGATGGCATTAACAAATCGCTTTGACGCCGCAAGGATAAATAATCCACTTGCCACCCTTGTTGCTCTAGCTGCTTTGCTGCTTCGCTTTCGATTTTTTTAATATCAGTTTCACCGGCTAACACACGCTCTCGCACTGCTTGTAAACAGGCGTAAAGCTGTGGGGCTTGGCTGCGCTCGGCTTCGGATAAGTAACGATTACGCGAGGACATGGCCAAACCATCCGTTTCACGTACCGTTTCGTGTGCCAGAATTTCTACTGGCAGCTGAAACTGCCTACACATCTTACGCACCACCATTAACTGCTGGTAATCCTTTTTACCAAAGACGGCGACGCGGGGCTGCACACAAGAAAACAACTTCATCACTACCGTGCTAACACCATCAAAAAACCCCGGCCTAAACTCACCTTCGAGAATGTTCCCTAAGTCATTAGGCGGTTGCATACGAAAACTTTGTGGTTCTGGGTACATCTCTTTTTCAGATGGGGCAAAAAGCACATAAACATCCCGTGCTTTTTCTAACTTTTCAATATCTTGTGCAAGGGTACGCGGGTATTCAGCAAAGTCCTCATTTGGCCCAAATTGCAATGGATTCACAAAAATACTGGCCACCACAGGGTCTCCGTGTTGCCGTGCCATTTTCATTAAGGCCAAATGCCCGTCGTGCAGATTCCCCATTGTGGGTACAAACGCAACCCGCAATTGACCTTGCAACTGATCACGCAACTCTTGAATGGTGTGAACAACTTTCACTCGGAACTCCGATGGAAAAAATCAAGCAGGTACTGCTGGCTGCCGATAAGCCAACCGCAAATAGATCGGATCATACGGCTTGGCTTGGCTAATCGCAATCAATGCTTCTTTTGCCAGTTCCAACATGGCTAAAAAATGCACTACCACCACGGCAGTAGCATCTGCAGTATGCTGCTGTAACAATTCATTAAATAACTGATTAAACTCTAAAAACTCGGTCGTTGACAAGCGCCTTAGAATTTGACTCATATGATCACGCACCGACAACTGCTCTCGCGTGATGGTGTGCGACTGATGGAGCTTGGCGCGCCGCAATATATTTTGCCATGCTTGGCGTAAATCCTCTGCGCAGACCTCGGGCAGAATTTCCTCAATATGCAAGTCAGCTTTAGCGTGCGCTATCCAAAAATCTCGCTCTACGCGTGGTAGCGCATCTAAATCCAAAGCCGCCTGTTTCATTTGCTCATACGCCAAAAGACGACGCACTAATTCTGCGCGAGGATCTTCAACTTCCTCGCCCGTATCGGCTTTCTTGACGGGGAGCAACATACGCGACTTAATTTCGATCAGTAGCGCCGCCATCAATAAGTACTCACCCGCTAATTCAAGATTAGATTGACGTAACTGCTCTACATATTCCAAATACTGCTCGGTGACTTCGGCCATCGGAATATCTAATACATCAAAGTTCTGCTTACGAATCAAATAAAGCAGTAAATCTAAGGGCCCCTCAAAACTTTGTAATACCACTTCTAATGCTTGAGGGGGGATGTATAAATCCTGTGGAATCGCAAAAAGCGGCTCCCCATATAGGCGAGCGTAGACCTCCTTAGAGTCTAAGGCGGAATGACGACTATCTGCTGCGGTGTTCAATCTATATGACGGCCGTAGACCTTAAGCTACTAACTAATTGTCTTGGTAATACACATAGGGAGGTTGTGGCACAGCGGCAGCACGATACCCCTCTTGAAGCTCGGGATCAATATGCTTGTCCCAAAGCCGAGCGCGCCCTTCACGCTGACCGGCTTCGATTGCAGGGTTTTGTTTTTTGAAATCATTTAAAAATTGGGTGATTTCAGATTCGTAATTCTTTGCCATAATGGTGCGTAGAGAAGTCATTAAACATACACGTAGTGTACTGCAAACTGAGCCCACAAAACACATGTCATCGGAACCAACCCCACTTTCCCCCCAAGAACGCCGTGCGATTCGCATTATTCCCTACATTGTAGGCTGTGCCCTCTTTATGCAAATGCTCGATTCCACCGTAGTGGCTACGGCTTTGCCCATGATGGCAGCATCGTTGAACACCGATGCCATTCGCATGAACACCATTATCACCAGCTATTTGCTTGCCGTTGCGGTCTTTGTGCCAGTCAGCGGCTGGGCTGCAGATAAATTTGGCGCCAGACGCGTATTTATTGCCGCGATTTTACTCTTTACGCTAAGTTCACTAGCCTGCGCCATCTCACAAAGCCTGAACCAGCTAATTGCTGCCCGCATTGTACAAGGGCTGGCAGGAGCCATGATGGTGCCTGTTGGGCGTATTATTTTGCTACGACGCACCCCAAAATCCGATCTGCTCAGTGCCATGGCCATTTTAAGCCTACCCGCCCTACTTGGTCCTATTGTGGGCCCACCCGTAGGGGGATTTTTTGTGACCTATTTTTCTTGGCACTGGATTTTTTTAATCAATATCCCTGTTGGCCTATTAGGTATTGCTTTGGTTTTACGCTATATACGAGCCGATTTACCCAATGAGGCGCCTCCTTTAGATTGGCTGGGCTTTTTTTTAAGTGCGACGGCCTTAGCATGCTTAGTAGTGAGCTTTGAGTCCATCGGGCATAGCGAATTGAGCCCTAAGCAATTAGCACTATTGTTTGGCACAGGGCTAATTACAGCTACTTGGTATATATGGCATGCCAAACACATCGCCTTTCCTATTATTGATTTGTCATTATTACGCACGCGCAGCTTTGCGATTTCTATTTTTGGCGGTAATTTATGCCGCTTTTCCTTGGGCTCAGTACCCTTTATGTTAGCCCTTTTATTGCAACTTGGCTTTGGCATGAGCGCTTTGGCAGCAGGGCTTGTGACTTTTACCAGTGCCATAGGCGCGATTGTAATTAAACCCCTTGCGCCACGGATTATTCGCCGCTTTGGCTATAGAAATGTGCTGATGTATAACGCTTTGCTCACGGGTCTATTTATTGCCTTATGCGGCTTTTTTAGCGAATCCACACCGCTATGGTGGATGTCATGCATTTTAGGCGTAGGTGGGGTGTTTAGGTCTCTTCAGTTTACGGCCGTAAACACCCTTACCTACGCCGATCTAGATCAACAGGCCATGAGCCGAGCCAGCTCTTTTGCGGCGATGGCTCAACAACTAGGGATCAGCTTAGGCGTGGCCTGTGCTGCGATCACGCTAAACATCAGCATGCATTGGCATCAACATGCTCAAGTCCATACTCAGGATCTCTTTTGGGGGTTCATGGTCATCGGCGGGCTCACTGCGATTTCCTTTTTTTCCTTTAAACGCTTGCCACAACAAGCTGGCGCTAGTCTACAAGGCAAGAAAAGCAGTTAAAATCGCTCAACGGTAAGCAAATCACCCTGATTTGCACTAATTAACACAAAGGAAACCCAATGCAAAATATTCCAGCCTGCCCCCAATGCGCCATGGAGCACACTTATCCCGATGGCGATCTTTATATCTGTCCCGACTGCGCCCATGAATGGCCCATGGTGGCTGACACCCCTGTAGAAGAAAGCCGCGAGATCCGTGACAGCAACGGCAATCTTTTACAAGACGGCGACGACGTGCTTTTAATCAAAGACCTCAAAGTCAAAGGTTCTTCCACCAATTTAAAAAAAGGCACTAAGGCCCGTGGAATTCGACTTATCGATGGCGATCACGATGTGGCTTGTCGCATCAACGGTATTTCATACGAACTAAAATCTGAGTTTTTGAAAAAAGCTTAAATGTAATACTACTGTTTACACACCAAACATTCTGGATCTTTTCTAAAGCGAACCGTATGCCATTGCATGGTAAGCGCATCCACGCTTAATAAACGACCAACTAAAGGTTCGCCAAAGCCGCCAAGCAGCTTTAAGGCTTCGGCGGCTTGTACACACCCCACCATGCCTACCAATGGCCCCAAAACACCGGTAGTCGCACAACGTAATTCCTGCACATCATCGGCTTCGGGAAATAAACAGTGGTAACAAGGGGCGTTGGGGTCGCGTAGATCATAGACGCTGATTTGCCCAGAAAAACGAATCCCCGCGCCCGATACAACAGGGACGCGGTGCGCCACCGCAGCGCGGTTAATAGCGTGACGAGTAGCAAAATTATCGGTGCAATCTAAAACCACATCGTGTTGTGGGACAAGCTGATGCAGCGCTGCCTCATCCAGACGATCTGGTAAAGGAACAATGTGAATGAGGGGGTTAAGTGCATGCAAGGTTTGCTGACCTGAAAGGGCTTTATTCACCCCAACACGTTCGGAGTTATGCAAAATCTGGCGCTGTAGATTACTTAAATCCACCTCGTCATTGTCTACCAATGTGATCTGCCCCACCCCTGCGGCGGCCAAATAATAGGCGGCGGGAGAGCCCAAGCCCCCCGCACCGATGATTAAAACTCGAGCAGAGGAAATGCGCTCTTGGGCTTCAATGCCAAATTCATCAAGCAAAATATGCCGCGCATAGCGCATTAACTGCGCATCATCTAAAGACGTATCCGCCATTTACTGCACCGGTTGTAAGCCCTCGGGCGTAATACGGTAACGTTTTACGTCCCCGGACTTAGTTACTGGAGTTTTTTTTTCAGCCTCGGGGCTTGCCGTTTCACTGGTATCCTTTGTGTCGCTATCCGACTTAGGCTGTGCAGAAGGATCGGACTTCTTCACTGGACGCCCCTCGAGATGGTTAATAGCTTGCTGTAGCTGGAAATCATCCTCGCCACCAAACTCAAACATCTTCGGCTCTTTGACATAGCTGTCCTCGTCCGCATTAAAAGAGGACTCATCCTCGACCCCAGCATTGTTCAAATGGCGCTGCAAATCGGCTTCGCGCGGGATACGGAATAGATTACCTTGGGCGGTATCATCCACATAAATATCCGGCTCAACCCCCGTGACCTGAATGGATTTACCGCTTGGGGTGTAATACAACGCGGTAGTGAGCTTGATGCCAGACGTACTATCCAACGGCAACACACTCTGTACAGAGCCTTTACCAAAGCTGCGCGTGCCCATGACGGTAGCGCGGCCATGGTCTTGTAATGCCCCCGCGACAATTTCCGAGGCCGAGGCTGAACCCGCGTTAATCAGAACTACAATAGGGATATCTTTGAGCCAAGATAACTGCTGGGCCACATCCCGATCATTGCTACCTACCACCTGTGTTAGTGGCTTCACGTAGTATTCACGGTTGGACGAGGGAATACGCCCTTTAGTCGACACCACCAATGCCCCCTGATCCAAAAAAGCGGAGGTCACACCAATAGCGCTATCCAATAACCCACCCGGGTCATTACGAACGTCAAGCACCAAGCCGCGTGGACGTTGATTATTGCTTAGGGTCTGAATTTGTGTGATTAGATCGGCAGCCGTACGCTCTTGGAACTGAGAAATACGTACATATAAAATATCATTATCAAGCCGCTTACCACGAATGCTTTTGACTTTAATGTGGTCGCGCACAATTGTGACGTCAAAAGGCTTTTGCTCACCGCGCTGGATGCTCAATGTAATCGACGTTTTAGGCTCGCCACGCATCTTTTTGACGGCTTCATTTAAAGACATATCTTTGGTGGACTTGCCATCAATGCTCACAATCACATCACCAGCGAGAATCCCAGCTTTGGCCGCAGGCGTGTCTTCGATCGGCGAGATCACAGTGGGATAACCATTTTCGTGGCCAATCTCGATCCCTAACCCCCCAAAACCGCCCTGCGTCATGGATTCCATTTCTTTAAACGCCTCGGCATCCAGATAAGTGGAATGAGGATCCAGATCATTAAATAAACCTTTAATGGCTTCGTTGATTAAAGCACTGTCTTCGAGGGGTTCGACGTAGCTGCTTTTAATGGCTGAATAGACATTGGCAAACTGTTGTAGTTCGCGCAATGGCAAAGGTTCTCCACGCTGTGCCACGGCATTAATAGCCAAGCTAGCGAGCACCCCCCCCACACCACCTAATAAAATTAACCCAATTCGGTTTAGCCTACGAGAGCCCATGCAAAGAGTCCTATATTTGTAATATCAACAACGCAATCTGTTTGTGCTTTATGCCGCATTATAGGCGTTTAGGCAATCAGTTGCCTAGCCAAATCAAGGGGTTTACGGGCTGACCATTTTGTCGTATTTCAAAATAGACACCCGGCTCTACCTGCCCGCCTGTTGCCCCAACTCGTGCTACCGCTTCACCTGCTTGCACTACGTCACCGACCTGTTTTAACACACTTTGATTATTACCATAGACACTTAAAAAACCCGCGCCATGATCAATAATTAACAAATTACCAAAGCCACTCATCCAGTTTGCAAATACAACCCGCCCAGCACTGATGGCCTTAACAGGAGTACCTGCTGGCGCGCGAAACACCACCCCACGCCATGGCCCACCCTCAGGGCGCTCAGCACCAAACCGCCCTAGAGTCTCACCCCGTACTGGTGGGGTTAAGCCCCTTTTTAAGCCCGCAAAGCCACGCTCCGGCTCTACAGCAGGTGGCGGCGCTGGAGCTTTGGGAGAAGGCGGTGGCGGGGGTGGCGCCACGGGTGCTGCTGGCTGAGCGGGCGTATGCGCTAAGGCCTGCCAACGCGCATCCTCGGCTTTACGAGCTGCCTCTTGTTCCACGGCTGCAAGGGCTTGGGTTTCTTGAGCCTGCTGTTCACGCTGCTGCGCTAAACGCTGCGCGGCTTCGGCTTGACGCTTTTTTTCCTCGGCCAAACGCTGAGCTTGCTCTGCCTGACGGCGCTGCTCTTCTGCGCGACGACGTGCTTGCTCTGCCTGACGGCGAATTTCGGCTTGACGCCGTAGCTCTGCTTGGCGGGCGATTTCTTTTTCTAAACCGTCGATCAGCTGCCCTAAGCGCACATCATTATTGGCTAAGGTTTTGGCCTGCGTTTGCTGCTGTTTTAGCTGATCTTGCACCTGCGCCAACACCTTTTCCCGCTCGGTCTGCTGTTGCATGAACTGTTGTTTTTGCACCTCGGTTTGTGCGGCTAGCTGCGCTAATTCTTTTTCATTACTGGCTACGGCAGCATGCAACTGCTGTAAATGTGCTAAGCCCTGCTGCAATACCCGAACCTGTTCAGTTTGAGCTTGGGTCACATACCCTAAATAACCAAGCTCACGTTGGATCTGCTGGGGGTCTTTGCCCGACAACAATGCCGTCCATGGTGATAAGCCACTGGCATATTGCGCCCGAAGCTGTTCCGCCAACTGCTGTTGACCTTGTTCTTGCTTTTTTTGTTGTTGTTGAATTTGTTGTTTCAGATCAGCCAGATGTTTTTGCACCTGCGTTTGCCGTTGTTGCAAAAGTGTTAGCTCACGATCGGTATCTGAAATGCGGCTTTCTATATCGCGCAAAGCCGTGAGCGCTTGTTTTTTATCGCTTTGTGTGGATTCAATTTGTTTTTGGATTTCAGCAATGCGCCGTTGAAGCTCGGCGCGCTGCTTTTGTGCCTCGGCCTGCTGCGCACTGAGCGATGCCTGAGCCCAGGCCCCACTCATAACACCCATACTCAGTAAAAGAAGCGCCCAGATACGCAACAGCATAATTACCTTTTGATTGATTAGTTGGCTTTCGCCTGGTTTGCAACCTCGGCCATTTGTGCCTTGATGGCCTCTTCATCGCCTAAAAAATAGTGGCGAATCGGCTTAAGATTTTCATCAAGCTCAAAAACCAAAGGTTGCCCCGTCGGTAGGTTCAAATTCACAATATCCTCTTCGGAGATATTGTCGATATGTTTAATCAGAGCACGTAAACTATTACCATGTGCGGTGACTAATACGCTGCGACCTGAACGAATCGCTGGTGCAATGGAATCATTCCAAAATGGAACAACGCGCGCTACGGTTTGCTCTAAGCATTCTGTAGCGGGCAAGTCTTCTGGTTTAAGATTGGCATAACGGGGATCATGTTTAGGATGACGAGGGTCATCCTCGGCAACTGGGTCTGGACCAATTGAATAAGCGCGACGCCAGATATGAACCTGCTCATCACCATATTTTTGAGCGGTTTCCGCTTTATTCAAACCCTGCAGCGCCCCATAGTGACGCTCGTTTAAACGCCAGCTTTTGCCTACGGGGATATGGACGCTATCCATGGTATCCAAAACAATCCATAATGTACGAATCGCCCGTTTTAAAACGGAGCAAAAGGCAATATCAAATTTAAAACCGTTTTGCTTTAAGAGCTCACCGGCTTGGCGGGCTTGCTCACGCCCCGCTTCGGTAAGATCGACATCTGTCCAACCGGTAAAACGGTTTTCTAAGTTCCACTGGCTTTCGCCATGGCGCATCAGTACAAGTTTATACATGGTAAAAATAGCCTTTAGATTACAAAATTTTTGTCCATTATAATTAGTCGATTTTGCCCAATTAACTCTTTTATTTAAACTAGGTTTTACACAGGACTCATCGTGGACTTTTTAACCGATACCAACAATCTGCTGATTTTAGTCGTGGCATTTATTTCTGGCATGATGTTGTTGTTTCCAGGTCTATCCAAACGTGGTGGAAACTTCATCAGCCCCAATGATACCGTACAACAAATCAACCAACGCCAAGCTATTTTAATCGATATACGCAAGCCCGATAGCTATAAAGCAGGGCATATTCCCCAAGCGCGTAACATTCCCGCGGCAGAGCTAGCCTCCAAGACAGAAAAACTCGCTAAAGACAAACCCGTTATCGTGGTTTGTGACACAGGCCGCAGCGCCAACAGCAGCGCCGCCTTGCTACGTAAACAAGGCTTTAAAGAAGTCGCTATCCTGGAAGGCGGTCTCATGGCTTGGAAACAGGCCGGTTTACCCACTAAGAAATCCTAAACTATCTACAAAGGTATGACGAATGGCTAAGGTAACAATGTATTGCACCCAAGTGTGCCCATTTTGCACCCGCGCAGAGATGTTACTCAAACAACGCGGTGTAACAGAGATTGAAAAAATCTTCATTGATCGTGATCCCGCCCAGCGTGACATCATGATGGAGCGCACGCAACGCCGCACTGTGCCCCAGATTTACATTGGCGATCAACATATTGGCGGCTATGATGATTTAGCCGCATTGGATCAAGCGGGTGGCTTAGTGCCCTTATTATCGGCGTAATACGTCTTATTTATTATTTATTCATTTACCCCACAGGAGTACATCATGGCTGAAAACCAAGAAAATCAAAACGTAGGTGCCGAAGAGCAAAACGCCCCCGTCTTTAGCTTGCAACGCAGCTACGTCAAAGATTTATCTTTGGAAATGCCCAACGCGCCAGAGATCTTTTTAGAACAAGAGGGCCCAAGCGTTTCCGTAGAAATCAATGTTGGTGCAAAGCGCTTGGCGCAAACGGTATTTGAATCCACCGTAACCGCCACCGTAACCACCCGCATCGAAGACAAGGTCTTATATTTGGTCGAGGCCACCCAAGGCGGTATTTTTGAAATCGCCAACATTCCTGATGAGCAGCTCGATCCACTCATTGGTATTGTTTGCCCCACCATGTTGTACCCCTATCTGCGAGCCACCATCGCCGATGCCATCAACCGGACCTCGTTGCCTGCTTTGCATCTAAGCGAAGTTAACTTCCAAGCACTCTACGAGCAGCGGGTGGCAGAGCAAATGGCTGCCGCCAATGGTGAAGAAAACCAACAGGTTCAGTAATGCCAAACGCCCTATCTACTGTTCCCGTCACGGTACTGGGCGCAGGTAGCTGGGGCACCGCATTAGCGGCGCTTGCCAGCCACCGTGCGTCCACCTTAATCTGGGCGCGTAATGCCCACAGCGCCGCCGCCATTAACCAGCAACACCAGCTGCCGCACTATCTGCCGGGGGTAAAGCTGCCCACCACGCTACAGGCTACCGATGATTTTGCCCGCGCCATTGATCACGTTTTGGGCGATGATAGCCAACCCGGATTAATTATTCTGGGTGTGCCCTTAGCCGGTTTACAAGACATCTGCGTTCGTTTACACGATTACTTACCAACGCAGCGTCGTCATCCGTTGTATATTTTGCGCACCTGCAAAGGCTTTGATCCGAAAACCTCCCAACTGCCGCATCAAATCACCGCTCAATACCTGCCTGCTTACTCATGGCTCAAAACCGGTACCTTATCGGGCCCCTCATTTGCGCTAGAGGTCGCCCAAGGTTTACCCGTAGCGCTCACTGTGGCAAGCCACGCACCAGATTTGGCCGCCTGCACCGTATCCATTTTGCATGGACAGTCTGCGCGCATTTATAGCAGCACTGATTTAATCGGGGTAGAAATAGGCGGGGCGCTCAAAAACATCATCGCCATCGCCTGCGGTGCTAGCGACGGGCTTGCTCTGGGCACTAACGCCCGCGCGGCACTCATTACTCGAGGCTTAGCTGAAATGCAACGCATCGGTACCGCGCTGGGTGGCCAAGCCGCTACCTTCTCTGGACTAACTGGATTAGGCGATTTGGTGTTAACCACTACCGGCGACTTATCACGCAATAGACAGGTGGGGCTAGCTATTGCCCAAGGCAAAACCTTGGATGCTATTTTGGCTTCGGGCTTAACGGCCGAGGGAGTGCGTTGTGCTCAAGCGGCCTTGCGTATTGCCCAACAACACCAAATCGAAGCCCCGATCACCCAAGCGGTGTGCGACGTATTATTTCATGGCTTATCTCCCATGGAAGCCGTGCAGCAGCTGCTCGCCCGCGTCGCCCGCTTAGAACATT
Source organism: Paenalcaligenes sp. (assembly GCF_030152715.1). Classification (NCBI taxonomy): domain Bacteria; kingdom Pseudomonadati; phylum Pseudomonadota; class Betaproteobacteria; order Burkholderiales; family Alcaligenaceae; genus Paenalcaligenes; species Paenalcaligenes sp. Next base: position 13,188 of record NZ_JASLIX010000049.1, on the reverse strand, counting down.
CCTATGATGACTAACTATGCTTAAATTTTTACAAAAAACAGTGCTTGCCGCTGCCACTGGTGTGGCATTACTGGCCTCGACTGGCGCGGCGATCGCTGCCGACTGGCCTAAAAAAACCATTCAAATGGTTGTTCCCTTTCCCGCAGGCTCATCGCCTGATGTATTGGCGCGCACGATCGCCGAGCCCATGTCTCAAGCCCTCGGGCAAACCATCATCGTCGACAACAAGCCTGGCGCAGGTGGCAATATTGGCACACGTTTTGTCGCCAGAGCCAAACCCGATGGCTATACGCTACTATTGACCATCAATGGTCCTATGGTGACAGCCCCCACCCTGTATAAAAAATCATTAGGATACGATCCACTCAAAGATTTACAACCCATTTCTTTAGTGGGTACCAGTCCCAATGTGTTAATTGTGCCCGCCGATTCACCCGCTACTAACCTAACTGAATTCATCGAGCTAGCTAAAAAAGAAAAAGGGGCGTTAAATTATGGTTCGGTCGGAGCCGGTAGCGCATCGCATCTGAGCATGGCTATGTTAGAACATGCGGCTGACATTGAGCTCACCCATATCCCTTATAGCGGTTTTCCGCAGATTATTTCAGGTGTGATTGCAGGGGATATTCACGGCGCATTCATGGTACCCGGTATTGCCATGCCCCAAGTCAACTCGGGCAAAATCCGTGCCTTAGCCGTAACCAGTTTGGAGGAAAGCGAGCTGGTGCCGAATATGCCACCCGTGGCCGCAACCAAGGGCTTTGAAGGCTTTGAGGCCATTTCTTGGGATGCTCTCTTTGTACCCTCCGGCACACCAGAAGCCATCGTAACCCGTTTAAACGAACTGACCCAAGAGGTCTTAGCTCGCCCCGAGGTACAAGAAAAAATCCGTGCGTTGTACTTTACGCCCGAATCCTCTAGCCCCGCCGCCATGACCGAACGCATTCAATCGGAAAAAGTGGTTTGGGACGAAGTCATCGAGCGCTTACAATTAACACTGGATTAAACCCCGCCCTCATAACCCAGCTGGCGCCAGGCCTCAAACACCGTTACGGCGACAGCATTCGATAAATTCAGGCTGCGCTGCTCAGGCATCATGGGTAGTCGCAGCCTTTGTGCTGGTGCAAAAAGCGCCACTTGCTCGGGTTTCAATCCTGCCGTTTCGCAGCCAAATACAAATACATCCCCTTTTTGAAAACGCTGCCCACCTAACAGCGATGAGCCTTTGGTCGTCATGGCAAAACAGCGCTCTGGTACTGCCCCAATATGCTGCAATGCCTGGGGTAAATTGGGGTGGATCTGTAAGCGTGCCCACTCGTGATAATCTAAACCCGCTCGCTTAAGCTTGCTGTCTTCGAGCCTAAAACCTAATGGCTCCACCAAATGCAAATAGGCACCGGTATTAGCCGCAAGGCGAATCACATTACCGGTGTTAGGAGGGATTTCAGGGGATACAAGAACAATATGGAACATAACACCATCACAACATCGACCACGGCACACGCGCTAACGTCACAGCATAGACCTGTTTCACCCCATGATTTAGGGCGCAACAAGCGGCACTGTGTAGCGTACTGCCCGTAGTCAATACATCATCAACCAATAATAACGTTTCAGGAGGCGGTGCCCCCCGCCAAACAAAAGCATGCTGTGCATGCACCCAGCGCTGCGATTGCGTGCGGTGTTTTTGCGCTTGATCTGCTTTGGGCTGCGTCAACGCTAACAAATCCGAGGCTAAAGGCAAACCCAAATAACGCGCCAAATAACGCGCCAGCTCCATGGCGGGATTAAATCCACGCCGGCGCAATGCCTGCCGCCGCGAAGGAATCGCCGTGACCACCATCGCTGTAGGGAGCTCCCAACCATCACGCCACATCGCTTGTTGCATCATACGCGCTAACATTGGCGCTAAACGCAGCTGGTGGTAATTTTTAAAACGCCAAATCAAACTGTCTAAAGGCGCCACATAATCAAAAGCGACTGCTAGCGCATGCCAAGCCTGCGGCTGTACTAAACAACGCTGACATAGCTGCTGCGCACGACATACACCACTCAACTGCGCTACTTTACACCTTTGGCAGCGCCAACGCACATGTTTATAACGATAATGCCAATCGGCGACACAAAATGAACATAAACCGCCCCCTTGTGTGCGCTCCCCACACAACACACACGCTGTAGGAATACGCTGACGCAATGCATCCACTATCTGCCACCATCGCCCTAAGTCGCCTAGAGATAGGAAATCAGCCATAATAAAACCTTTAGGAGTATGTTTACCAAAAGGCTGTGTGTCATGACCCCTTCCCGCCCTATTTCTTCCGAAACCGTGCGACAGCAATTTAATCGTCGTGCGCCATTAGATGCGCCCCAGTTTTTGTACGGCGAAATCGCCCAACGTATGCTGTCCCGTTTAGCGTATATCGTAGTGCAACCAGAGCAGATTCTTGATGCGGGCTGCGGTGCGGGTCATGCCATTGACCCCTTGCGCGCACGCTATGTAGATATGGACTACGTAGGGATAGACCACAGCGCTGCGTTATTGGCCGTTGCCCAACAACGCTACGGCCACCAGCCTAGTCTATGGCAACGTTTACGAAAAAAAGCCCTAAAATCACCCACTTTCGTAGAAGCCGACCTAGCTAAAACAGGCCTATCCCCCCAATCTTTTGATTTGATTTGGTCCAATTTGGCTTTACATTGGCACCCTAATCCCCCGCAGGTGATTCAAGAGTGGCGTCGACTACTGCGCCCGGATAAATTATTAATGTTTTCTACCTTTGGCCCGGCTACGCTACAAGAATTACGCCACGCGCTTGAGCAAGCCCAAGTCACGACGGCAACCATGGCTTTTGTAGATATGCATGATTATGGTGATATGCTGCTGCAAAATGGGTTTAGTGACCCCGTCATGGATCAAGAAATCATCACCCTGACGTATAAATCGGCAGAAACCCTATTGCAGGACGTGCGCGCGATGGGCGGCAACCCAAACCCCCATCGGCATATTATCGGCCGAGCCGACTATTTACGTGTGATCGATGCACTGGAAGCCCAACGCCATATGGATGGCACAATCCATTTAAGTATAGAAGTCGCCTATGGCCACGCTTGGCGCGCAGCCATGCAAAAACAAGGGAATGAAATCCATATCCCCTTGTCGAGTATTAAGCGCAAAAACTAAGACGACTGCTGACGCCGACGCGCGGAGGCATCGATACCCAGTTGTTTTAGTTTGCGATATAAATGGGTGCGCTCTAGTCCCGTGCGCTCGGAAACCCGTGTCATGCTGTAGTTTTCGCGGGCAAGATGAAATTCGAAATAAATACGTTCGAACTCATCACGTGCTTCGCGTAACGGCAGCTCCAACGATATCGAACCCAAATACGACTCGTCTTGTTGCTGCACCACCGCTGGTGCCGCGGCAGCCGCCGGAGCAGTCGCAGTACGTGCCGTATTTTGAGCGATAGTTTTAGGTACCACCACCGTACGCTCTAACCCAGACGCCACCGCATCGAGCAGCTTTTGCATGGCAATGGGCTTTTCGAGAAAATCCACCGCGCCAATACGGGTGGCTTCCATAGCAGTGTCCACTGTCGCATGACCACTCATCATAATGACTGGCATATCCAGAAGCCCTTGTGCTGCCCACTCTTTGAGCAAGCTGACCCCGTCGGTGTCAGGCATCCAAATATCCAATAACACGAGATCAGGTCGTGCGCGTAGACGCGCCTCGCGAGCTTGTGCCGCATTTTCGGCGACCTCTACGGAGTGTCCCTCGTCGTATAAGATTTCCGATAAGAGTTCACGGATACCGATTTCGTCATCAACTACCAGAATTCTGGCCATAAACCGTCCCTACGTTCTTTTTAGGCATCATCACTGCCTTCGGATTGATTATGCAGTGTTTGCGTCGTGTTGGCTAGGTGCGTAAATAAAATCGAAATACGCGCCCCCCCGTCGTGGCGATTTGCAATATCAATTTTACCGCCATGTTCTTCAATAATTTTCTTAACTATAGCAAGTCCTAAGCCAGTACCAGTGGATTTGGTTGTGATATAGGGTTCAAATACCCGTGCCAAAATAGCTTCGTCAAAGCCCGGCCCATTGTCTGACACCACTAATCGTACCGCAGACTGGGCGTTTTGGTTATCCGCCGTTAGGCTAGTGCGTACTACGATGCACGGATGCGGTTGACTAGCATCCTGCTGCAACGCATCCGTTGCATTGCTAAGTAAATTATGAATAATCTGTCGTAACTGGGTTGGGTCGCCTTCCACCAAAGGCAGATTGTCCTGAAGGCTAATTTGTAATTGTACCTGTTGATTTTCTGCTGTACTTTGGGTTTGTGGATCCCAACCATATAAGTGTAAGACTTCTGTAATCAGCGCGTTAATATCTACCGCCTGCATTTGTGCCGGTGGAGTCCGTGCATACTCACGAAAATCTTCCACCATTTGTTTTAACGAGGCCACCTGATTCACAATGGTATTGGTAGCCCGCTTCAACATATTCGCATCGCGCTCATCAAGCTTGTCGACTAATTTTAACGCAAGACGCTCAGCTGACAACTGAATCGGTGTTAAAGGGTTCTTAATTTCATGCGCTAAACGGCGCGCGACCTCACCCCATGCAACCAAACGGTTTGCCGAAATCACATCACTGATATCATCAAACACGACTAAATAGCCATTGCGAATTCCGTCCACAACCAAAGTGGTGCCCCGCGCTAACAGCGTAATCGTCACCGGCTCCACATCGTGCTCGGTGGCGATTTGGGTCTCAAACTGCTGCTGCCAGTGTTCGCGCTCGGACTCCACCGCCACATGGGCTGCAAAGGCGTCTTGAATATGATGTTCAAAATCCATGACGGCATCATTAAGATGCAAAGGTTTACCCAAAAGTGCCGCTAAATCCACCTGCAAAATACGCGCTGCGCCCTCGTTATAACGCGTTAGCCTAAAGTCCCGATCAAAAACCAACACCCCCGAAGATAAGTGGCTAAGCACGGACTCTAAATACACATTGGAGCGCTCAAGCTGACGGCGGTTATTTTCCACCATGCGCCGCGCCTCTTCGAGCTGACGTGTCATGGCATTAAACGAACGCGTCAGCTGTCCGACCTCGTCCTTAGCCGCCGTTTCAGGTAAGGGGCGGTAGTCCCCCACCCCGACGGCTTGGGTGCCACTAGCTAAGGTCAAAAGTGGGCGCACTAAACGCCGTGATAACGCAAAAGCTGACAAAACCGCCGCCAACACCGCCAGCACCAGCGCCAAAGTTAACGTCAGGCTGTATAGTTTGCGCAAGCCGGTACGCGATAAGGCCAACTCTTGATAATCGCTATACCCTTGTTGAATTTGATTGGCATGACGGGCGAGCTTTTCGGGTACAGGCTGTAATACCTGTAGCCAACGTTTATCAGGATTGATCCCGTATTGGCTTAACGTATTGTCATTTCCTGTTAAAGGCAAAACCACACGTAAGCGCAGTCCCATTTCATTCGGACTTTGCTCATCGACTTCGGCGGCCGCATATTCGTGTGCTACCCGCAACTGGTTGAACACCTGCTGCGGCGGCATATCAGGCATCAACACGGCATAATTTGATGAGGAAAACGCCAACAAACGCCCCCCGCCCGTAAACACCATGGCCTCGCTCACGCCGGAGCCTTCGCGCAACGTGCTTAAAATCAATGCCACGTCGCCTTGACTATCGTCAAGATTACGCGCGAGCTGCCGCGCACGGATTTTTAAATCATCAAGTTGCTGGTCCAGCGCCGCACGCCCTAAATTTAGCCCCGATTCCAGCGCGGTATCCACCCGCACATTAAACCAAGATTCGATCGACTTGGATAAAAACTGTACGGAAAGCACATAAATCAACGCTCCGGGGATAATACCAATCAAGGTAAAATACCAAGCAAAACGCGCGGTCATGCGCGAGCCAAACTGACGCCGACGAATTTGCCGTAATAGTCGCACCGTCAGAATCAGCACCCAAGACATCAGCGCAAAAGCCAGTACTACGTTTAAGCTAAATAAAACGTCATAGTACTGTGCAAAACGAGAAGCATTCGCCGTCGACCAGACCAACAGCGCCAGTAGTGCCACGGCACTGATCCCCGCCACAAAAGCAGCGGTACGTAGCGACCAGCGGATTAAGGCTGGAGCGCGTCGACGGAGAAACTGAAATTTTTCCATGGGGTGGCGACAGTCCATGCACGGCCATTTAAAGCGTCCACCTGTAGCGGACGAGTGAGTAACGAGGTATCTAAACGCAGGCGGATTTTGCCGTCATACACTTGGTTCGGATCTAGATCAATCGCATACGCTACCGCCCAATTACGAATATGACGCATGGGGTATAACGCGTCTTGTAGAGAAGACTCCGGCCATAATAAGTCCCCAGAACCCACACGCCACTGACGCGTCAACGCGTTATATACCACGCGCCAAGTTTGACTTTCTTTGACTTCGGTTTTATCGAACCACCACCAGCGTCGGCTTTTAATTTCCACATCAGCGGTGAAATGCAGAGGCACCCCTTTTAGAGCAACTTCGCGTAGTTGCTCAGGCAAGTCAAAATGAATATCCGCATCGATATAAAGCTTGTTATCAGCGATATGAGGAGAGACCATAGTCACCTCTTCCGTCGCCGATAGGGTGGGCTCATCTGCTACGGCCATGCTTAAAGGGCTTAGCAGGCTCAATAGCCAAAGCAGCATAAAAGTAGTAACAAGACGATGCCAGCTCATTGCGTGTCCATTAGTTTGGGCGTTTTTGCAAAAGCGCATAGAAAAACCCATCGCCACCTGCTTGTTCAGGCGTATCTACGGTGGGTAAGCGTTGTAAAGGCGACTGTGGTAATAATACCGCATCTGCCTGCTGTGTTAAGAAATGATCAATTTGTTGCTGCCCCTCTTCGGGGAAAATCGAACAGGTCACGTATAATAAATGCCCCCCTGGTTTCAGCGTGCCCCACAGCGCTTGCAAAATCTGCTGTTGTAATGCTGCCGTTGCCGCCACATCGGCGGCTCGCCGTAACCAACGAATATCGGGGTGGCGCCGTACAATGCCCGATGCCGTACACGGCACATCAGCTAAGATGGCATCAAACGGTTTTCCATCCCACCACTGCGCCACCGCTTGAGCCTCTGCAGCTTGAATCTGTACATGCGCCCCATCTAGGCCCAAACGGGCTAAGTTTTCATGCACCCGCGTCAGCCGTCGGGCATCCGCATCTAAAGCGATAAGCTCAATATCAGCTTGCTCTAGCAAATGCGCGGTTTTGCCGCCCGGGGCAGCACATGCATCTAATACCCGCATCCCATCCGCTAATGGTAACAGCTGCCCTGCCAACTGAGCCGAATGGTCTTGTACTGACCACCACCCCAAATCAAAGGCTGGAATCTGCTGCACGGGCCGCGCTTGCGCCAACACGATGGTAGGCTCTGCGGGCGACCAAGCCTCGATCCCCGCTTGCTCTAATAAAGCCAACATACGTGCTACCGAACAACGCCGCTGGTTCACGCGCAAGGTTAACGGCGCAGGGATATTAGCGACCTGTAAAATAGTTTGCCATTGCGAGGGATACGCTTTTTTTAAAGCCCGAATCCACCACATAGGATGATTCCAACGAGCTTGCGGCTTACGTTGTGCCTTTTCTAATAACGCGCTACGCTCACGAATAAATCGACGCAACACCGCATTCAGCAAGTTCTTTAGCGGACGCATCGATCGCTGTGATTGCGCGGCCTCCACCGCCTGATCTACCACCGTATGCACCGAATACACCGGTGTTTCAGGGCGATCTGCAAATACGTTTTTATCTGCTTGTACCTGCACTGCCACATCCACTAACAACAACGCTTGTAGCATTAACGCATCAAACCATGCCTCTTTAGGCTGGCGCGGCACCAATAATTGGCGTAATTCCTGTGCCAAGCCTAGGTGGCGTAAGCAATAAAAGCTATGCGCTTGCGACGCTGCCCGTAACGGTGCAGGTGTTTGAGCTAAGCAATCGGTAAGCGACGCCCCCTGAAGCACGTCTTGAATATGGCGCGCTGAAGCGAGCAAAACCTGAGAAAGAGCGGGTTGTAATGCGGTAGACATGAAGACATTGAGAATAAGAAGCGTTTAAGATGCTAAAAAGCCGCAACCCTCACTTTATCATTTTTTGTTAACAAAATGCGACATTCTTTGCCCTTTGGCTTACCTCGTCACCAAGTGCCCTCCATCACCGCGTTGCAGTGTTTTGAGGCCGCTGCACGCCACTTGAGCTTTACGCTGGCGGCCCAGGAGCTTAACCTGACCCAAAGTGCCGTCAGCAAACAAGTAGCACAACTTGAGTCCAACCTACAGACCCAACTATTTAGTCGGGTACGCAAACGTTTAATCCTAAGCCCAGCCGGTCTGCGCTATCTACAACATACCCAAAAAATCCTCCAACATATCGAGCATGCCACCTTAGAAATGCTCAGCCAAGATGCCACATTAGAAACTCTTACCATCGGTGCTCACCCTAGCTTTGGGGCGTATTGGCTGATCCCCTACCTCAGTCCCTTTTTTCACCAACATCCACATATTCAATTAAATTTTGTTGATTTACTCCACCCTCACGAGCGGTTGCATTTAGACTGTGATGCTGCCTTTTTATTTGGCCAGGGCAACTGGGAAGGCATCAGTGCACTTAAATTATTTGATGAAGGCATGATTGCCGTCTGTCACCCCGATTTATTACAGCGCCATCCCGTCCAACAGGCCGCTGATCTACAACACATGACTCTCATTCAATGTGGCTCACGTCCCAACGCTTGGCATCAGTATCTCCTCGAACAAGGCGTCGAGCCACTACACAGCTATCAAGGCCCGCGCTTTGCCACGTGGTCAGCGTGCATTCAAGCCGCACTCAGCGGATATGGAGTCGCCTTAGTGCCGCATTTTTTAGCTGCCCCCGCTTTAGCTAAGCAACACTTAATCCAACCATGGCCTGCCGAGCTGGCTAGTCAAGGGGCGTACTATTTAACCTATGCCGAGCACGAAGCCCACGAACCTGCACTACGCCAGTTTATTACCTGGATTCAAGCTAACCCCTGCATCACCGCAAACCATCATGAAAAAAAGGAATAAATCCATGTGTTAATTTCGTTTGTCAGGCTCATGAAATTTTGGTGTGATCATAGTGACCTCCTTTTGCTGACACCGCTAAAAATAAGGATACCACCATGACTATCAGCCCCCACATCAGCCCAGCACTCTCGATTGTTCACCCAATTACTTTGGATTACGGAAAAAATGCACGTGTTTGGGATACCGAAGGCCGTGAGTATATTGATTTTGTCGGTGGTATTGGTGTACTCAATCTTGGTCATTGCCACCCACAAATCGTAGATGCCATTGTGCAACAAGCACAAAAAATGACGCATTATGCATTTAACGCTGTCCCTCATCAACCTTATAGTCAGCTGATGGACGCACTTGCACATTTCATCCCTACATCCCAGCCCTTAACAGGCATGTTCACTAATAGCGGAGCCGAGGCCACAGAAAATGCCTTAAAAGTAGCGCGCTTTCATACCCAACGCCAAGCGGTTATTGCTTTTGATGGTGCTTTTCACGGACGAACACTAGCTGCTTTAAACCTCAACGGCAAAGTCGCTCCTTACAAAAATCGCTTAGGCCCACTCCCAGGTCCTGTCTTTCATATCCCCTTCCCAAGTAAAGATACAGGCATCTCAACACAAGAAGCCATCAATGCATTGCAACGTATTGGTAAAATAGAAATTGGCTTTGACGAAATAGCGGCGATTATTGTAGAGCCCATCCAAGGTGATGGCGGTTTTCAAGCACTGGATCCTGATTTTGCCCATTACTTGACTCAATTCTGTAATGAGCACGGCATTCTCTTAATTTTAGACGAAATCCAATCGGGTTTTGGGCGTACAGGGAAGCGTTTTGCGTTTGAGTGGCTAGGCATAGAACCAGACATTTTGCTATTAGGCAAAAGCATTGCTGGAGGTATGCCTCTGGGCGCGATGATGGCGCGCTCCAGCCTCTTTAACGCTATGCCTAAAGGCAGCCTAGGCGGTACCTATTCAGGCAACCCTATCGCTTGTGCGGCCGCCTTGCAGGTGATTGAAATCCTCAGTGACGCCCCCACCTTACAACGATGGGCACACGATTATGAAAACAGCCTTCTCCATCATTACCAACAATGGAAAGCATATCCCTTAGTAGGACGGCTCACTGGTATAGGCACCATGCGCGGTATTGAGCTCCGTTACCCTGACGGCACAGCCGGCACCGCCGCCCTCGCGCAGGTTCTACAACAAGCCCGGGAAAAAGGGCTTCTATTAATGCCCAGCGGAGAAAGTCGTCATATTATTCGTCTATTAGCCCCGCTTACTATCGAAGCAGACACTCTGAACCAAGGGCTGGCGATTCTGGGTGACTGCTTAGCCCATTGCTAAGGAAGACATGAAACACATTGCCTTTTTACCTGTTCCGAACACGCCGCAAACGCAGCGTTATGCTGATTTCTTAACCGACTTAAAGCAACAAGGCTTTAAAGGTGAAATCGAATCGCATTATGCTAAACGCGTCGTGTTCGCTACGGATAACTCTGTCTATCAACGCTTACCTCAAGCCACCGTGTTTCCTCGACACACCGAGGACGTCATCTGTTTGACCCGCCTAGCAGCACAAGAAAAATACCGTGGCATTGTATTGAGTCCACGCGGCGGCGGCACCGGCACCAACGGGCAGTCACTTACCGATGGCATCATGGTGGACTTATCCCGCCATATGAATCAAATTCTGCACATTGATGTTCGTGAGCGCGTTGCTATTGTGCAGGCAGGGGTAGTCAAAGACCAGCTCAACGCCGCACTCAAGCCGCATGGCTTGTTCTTTGCCCCCGAACTTTCCACGTCGAACCGCGCTACCATTGGCGGCATGATTAACACCGATGCCAGCGGCCAAGGCAGCTGCACTTATGGCAAAACCCGTGATCATGTTTTAGGGCTCAAAACCGTTGTCTTGGGGGGGCATGTTCTAGATACCTTTGCTATACGCGAAGACGAGCTTCCAACATTTAAAAACGATCCTCAGTTTGGTGACATCTACCAGCAGGTCGATGCTTTGGTCACCACCCATGCCCAAGCAATTCAAGACACTTTCCCTCCGCTAAACCGCTGCCTAACAGGCTATGATTTGCCGCATATCAAAGAAAACGGCGAATTTAACCTAAACAACTTACTGTGCGGTTCCGAAGGTTCCTTAGGCTTTATTACCGAGGCCAAGCTCAATGTGCTCCCCATCCCTACCGAGCAGATTCTGGTCAACGTCCGCTATGCAGATTTTCAGGCGGCGCTGCGTGACGCCAAATCACTCATGGCGCTCAAGCCACTCTCTATCGAAACCGTGGACTCCAAAGTCCTTGAGCTTGCGCAAAATGATATTGTTTGGCACAGCGTTGCCGACTATTTCCCCAACAACGCCGACGGCACACCCACCCGCGGCATTAACTTGGTCGAGTTTGCTGGCAATGATCTCGTTGCCTTACAACAACAAGTCGATGCGTTTATTGATCACTTAAATCAAGACCAAAGCGTCACGCGCTTAGGCTATACCGTGGCTACCGGCGCGCAACAAGTCAACACCGTGTATGGCATGCGTAAGCGCGCCGTCGGCCTGCTGGGTAACGTCCAAGGTGAAGTCCGCCCCCAACCCTTTGTAGAAGACACCGCCGTCCCCCCCGAAAATCTGGCCGATTTTATTGCCGAATTCAGAGCGCTGCTAGACAAGGCTGAGCTCAGCTACGGCATGTTTGGGCACGTGGATGCGGGGGTGCTGCACGTGCGCCCCGCGCTCGATATGAAAGACCCCGAGCAAGCGGCAAAAATCCGCCCTATTACCGATCAAGTGGTCGAGTTGGTACATAAATATGGTGGCGTACTCTGGGGGGAACACGGCAAAGGCTTACGCTCGGGTTATGCTCCAAAGTTTTTTGGCGATCTATACCCCGTTCTCCAACAGATCAAAGCCCTCTTTGATCCATATAATCAGCTGAATCCGGGCAAAATCGCCACCCCCGCCACCCTGCCCAATGCCACATTACTAGCAGTAGATGATGTCGCGTTTCGGGGGGATTTTGATCGCCAAATCTTTTCTTCTAACTGGCAACAGTTTGACAGCGCGGTGTACTGTAACGGGAACGGCGCTTGTTATAACTACGATGTAGACGATGCCATGTGTCCTTCGTGGAAAGCCACCCGCGACCGTTTACACTCTCCAAAAGGGCGTGCTTCGGCCATACGCGAATGGCTACGTTTACAAAACCAGGCGGGTGTGGATCTTAGCCAATACCAAACCCCTAAAGGCTGGCTTGAACACGCCAAACAGTTTGGGCAAAAGCTAAAATTCACTTGGCAACAACCACGCAAAAAACAAAGCGATTATTCCCATCAGGTCTACGAAGCCTTAGACGGCTGCTTGTCCTGTAAATCCTGTGCTGGCCAATGCCCTATCAAGGTCAATGTGCCCGATTTTAAATCCAAATTCTTGCACTTGTATCACAGTCGCTATCTGCGCCCAATCAAAGACTATGCGGTAGCATCCCTAGAATACGCATTGCCCTATGCTGCCAAAGTCCCTGCTCTCTATAACGGGGTCATGCGCCAACCCTGGGCACAAAAACTCATGGAAAAAACCATGGGGCTAAGCGATATTCCTTTACTTGCCGAAGACAATTGGCAAGAGCTACTTAACCGCTATGGGGCGCAGGTTGCCACACCAGAAACCTTGTCCCAACTGAGCTCCGAGCAAAAGCAAAATAGCGTGGTGTTGGTTCAAGATGCGTTTACCCGTTATTTTGAAACCCCATTATGGGCAGACTGGCTCGAACTGCTGCATCAGCTAGATGTTCGTATCTTTATTGCCCCCTTTATGCCGAACGGCAAACCGCTCCATGTTCATGGGTTTTTACCGGCATTTAAAAAACAAGCCCAACGCCATGCCCAACGACTTCATCAATTTAGCCAACAGGGCGTGGCGTTAATTGGGATCGATCCAGCCATGACCTTGGTCTATCGTCAGGAGTACCAACAAGCGCTCGCCCCCCACACCGCCGTACCCACCGTGCTTTTACCCCAAGAATGGCTCCACCAGTGGCTCAGCGCCAAAGGCCTGA
>NZ_JASLIX010000033.1:0-8874 GCF_030152715.1 Paenalcaligenes sp. | reverse complement strand
ACAAACACCGTATGATTGACGTCTAAACTCCACTTTCTTACCGAGAGCCTGATGTACTTGCTCATAATTTTGGCCTTACCCTTTGTTGGCAGCCTAATTTCCTCACTACTTCCCGCCTCTCAACGAAAACTTCACGCCCTGCTGGCGGGTGGGGTCGCCTCTGTCTGCGCTGTCATTACCCTGGCTTACGCCCCTGCGATTTTTCAAGGACAAATCATCCAGTTTTCCTCAGCGTGGATCCCTGCTCATGGCATCGATTTCACCCTTCGTATGGATGGCTTTGCTTGGCTATTTAGTCTAATTGTGAGCGTAATGGGCGCGCTGATTGCACTGTATGCCCATTATTATTTATCCCCGCAAGACCCTGCCCGACGCTTTTTTGCTTTTTTACAAGCCTTTATGGGCTCCATGTTAGGGGTGGTCATATCCGGTAATCTGATCCAACTTGTGGTATTTTGGGAGCTAACCAGCCTTTCCTCGTTTATGCTCATCGCCTATTGGTACCATCGCCGTGATGCGCGTCGTGGTGCCAGAATGTCTCTGGTAATCACCGGAGGCGGCGGGTTGTGTTTACTTGCTGGGGTGCTTATGCTGGGTCAAGTAGCAGGTAGCTATGATTTAAGCACTGTGCTGGCCACACGCGATGTGGTGCAATCGCACCCATGGTATCCCATTTTGCTGGCGCTAATTGCGCTGGGTGCACTAACCAAAAGCGCACAATTCCCCTTTCATGTCTGGTTACCACGCGCCATGGCCGCCCCCACTCCGGTCTCAGCCTATTTACACTCTGCCACAATGGTAAAAATGGGGGTGTTTTTACTAGCACGGTTCTGGCCTATTATGGCTGGCACAGCCGCGTGGACGTGGGTAATTGGCGGTGCTGGTCTAATCTCTTTAACTTTAGGCGCTTACGTTGCCACCTTTCAGCGGGATATGAAAGGCGTTTTGGCCTACTCCACAATTAGCCATTTGGGCTTAATTACTCTGTTGCTTGGGCTAAGCACACCAATGGCCTTAGTCGCCGCCATTTTCCATATAATTAACCACGCTACTTTTAAAGCCTCTTTATTTATGGCGGCTGGTATTGTGGATCATGAAAGCGGTACACGTAACCTAAACCGCCTTTCTGGCTTACGCCACTATATGCCTATCACGGCTACCCTCGCTGCTGTAGCCGCAGCGTCAATGGCAGGCGTTCCGTTGCTTAACGGATTTATTTCTAAAGAAATGTTCTTTACCGAAACCATGTTTGCCGGCACTGGCAACTGGTTTAGTCAAGCACTTCCTATCGTAGCCGTGATAGCAAGTACTTTTAGTGTGGCTTACTCTTTGCGCTTTATCAGCCAAGTCTTTTTTGGCCCCCCAGCCAAAAACTTGCCTCGCACTCCTCATGAGCCCCCCCGTCTCATGCTCATTCCCAGCGCACTGCTGGTCTTTATCTGTTTAATTGTGGGGATTTTTCCAGCATATACCGTTGGGCCGCTGTTACATACGGCGGTATACTCAATATTAGGAGCACAAACCCCAAACTACAGCCTACATGTTTGGCACGGCTTTAATCTACCCTTACTCATGAGTGTGATCGCCACCCTAGGCGGCATTGGACTCATTTGGCTCTTAAATCGTTATCGCAAAGGTCGTTCAGACCGAGCCCCCTTTATTTACCAAATTAACGGGCGCCGTATTTTTGAATGGCTGATGGGTTGGATTGAAGCCGGAGCAGATGCGGTTATCCATTACACCTATTCCGATCGCTTGCAGCGACAAGTGCTTCTTATCATTCTAGCCACGGTGGGCGTAAGCATATGGGCATTACGTTCAGGCAATTGGTTTAATGTGCAGCAGCTCACTACACCCGACCCACTCTTTGCTTTGATGTGGGTAGCAGGAGCCGCCTGTGCAATCGGGGCAGCGTACTATGCCAAATTCCACCGCCCCGCAGCCCTCCTGTTATCTGGTGGCGCTGGCTTAGTCACCAGTCTCAGCTACGCCTGGCTATCCGCCCCTGACCTGGCCTTAACCCAGCTTGCTGTAGAGGTAGTAACCGTTGTCTTAATTTTATTGGGATTGCGCTGGTTACCTAAACGTGTACCACTACCAGATGGTCTAGGTATTTCTAAGGCGCGAGCTCGCTTTAGGCGCTCCAGAGACGCGGTGGTTGCCGTTCTTGGCGGCAGTGGGATTGCCGCACTGGTGTTTGCATTACTGAGCCGTCCGCATCCCGAGGGCGTGGCCCCCTTTTTGGTGGAAAAAGCCTTGCCTTTAGGTGGTGGAGCAAACGTCGTCAACGTAATCCTTGTGGATTTCAGGGGCTTTGATACCTTTGGGGAAATTACCGTTCTTGGTGTGGTCGCCCTAAGCGTGTATGCCCTTTTACGACGTTTCCGTCCACCAGTAGAAACAGTCGCCGCCCCTCTTGCGCGTCGTCAAAATCAAAACGACGCCTTGCAAACAACCTTCGAAGAGCCTGATCCCAACGCCATTTTGCCCGAGGGCATTATGAAACTTCCCGCTGTGCTAGTGCGTTTGCTTTTACCTATTGCTGCTCTAATATCAGTCTACTTTTTATTACGCGGCCATAATTTACCCGGTGGTGGCTTTGTGGGCGGCCTGATCATGGCCACAGCGATTATTTTGCAATATATGGTAGGCGGTGTCGTGTGGGTTGAATCTCGCCCCTTAATCCAACCCCAAACATGGATTGCATTAGGTATGCTTACCGCCGGCTCTGCCGCTATGCTAGTTTGGCTTTATGCTAAGCCTTTTTTATCCGCTCAAAGCTGGAACCTAACCGTACCGCTTATAGGTACGATTCACACCTCCAGCGCGCTGTTATTTGATATTGGCGTCTATATGCTAGTTGTGGGTTCAACCGTCTTAATGCTCGTTGCGATTGCTCACCAGTCTTTACGCTTTTATCGCAAGCTTCCTTCCATCCAAAAAGCCTTACAACAAAAGCAGGAGTCCTGATGGAAATTATCTTATCGTTAGCCATCGGTGTTTTAGCCGGATCAGGAATTTGGCTCGTATTACGACCCCGTACTTTTCAATTCATTATGGGCTTGTCATTACTGTCCTATGCCGTCAACCTGTTCATTTTCGCCATGGGGCGTATTCATCTTGGTACCCCTCCCGTGATTTCTACGGAGCTAGGAGCAGATCCTAGCTTATATGCAGACCCTTTACCCCAAGCGTTGGTGTTGACTGCTATTGTTATTGGCTTTGCAACAACCGCTTTATTTTTAGTGGTGCTTTTAGCTAACCGCGGCTTTACTGGCACTGACCATGTGGATGGACGCGAGGAACAAGCTTAATGTGGCAGCAACATCTTCCTATTTTTCCTATCGCCATTCCACTGATGACCGCAGCACTTATGCTGCTGCTCAAAGACAAACACCGCCCTTTTAAATTAGCTTTAGGGACCCTGTCTTTAGCCTTGCAGTTTTATGTGGCAATTACCCTGTTAGGCATGGCTGATGGCTCGATTGCGACCAGTTGGCTACATGGCGTAGGAGTCTACCTATTGGGGGACTGGCCTGCTCCTTTTGGTATTGTCGTCGTCGTTGACCGCCTTGCCGCCATGATGCTTGTTCTCACGAACTTACTCGCTGCGGCAACCTGGTGGTATGCAACGGCTCGTTGGGATCGTGCTGGCGTACACTTTCACCCACTTTTTCAACTGCTTATTATGGGGCTAAATGGCGCCTTTTTGACCGGGGATCTTTTTAACCTCTTTGTCTTTTTTGAAGTCTTTTTAGCCGCCTCTTATGGACTAATGTTGCATGGCTCAGGTCGCGACCGCGTGCGCGCTGGTCTACATTATATTGCAGTCAATTTAATTTCCTCATTTTTATTACTTATTGCTATCGCATTAATTTACGGTATTACCGGTACCTTAAACATGGCTGATCTCGCCGTCAAAGCTGGCTATCTGTCCGGTGCTGACCGTTTGGTTTTTGAGGCAGCCGCAGCCATACTAGGTGTTGCTTTTCTGATTAAAGCAGCCGCTTGGCCTTTGAACTATTGGTTAATCGATACCTACGCGAATACCAGCGCACCAGTAGCTGGCATGTTTTCCATCATGACCAAAGTCGGTATTTATGCTTTGCTGCGGATTGGCTCGTTACTATTACCTACCGGCGCGCCAGCTGCTTTTGGTGGAGAATGGATGTTCCCTGTCGGGATTGCTACCTTAGCTTTTGGCTCCTTAGGTATGCTCGCCGCACACCAGCCTGAGCGCATGGCAAGCTATTGCATTATTATTTCCTCCGGTACGCTACTAGCCGCTTTAGGAATGCCTGGGGTGATTTTAACCGGGCCTGCTTTATATTACTTACTAAGCTCCGTTCTAGCTCTGGGCGCATTTTTTATGCTGCTAGAAATGATTGGACGCGTACAGCATTTTGGTTCTGACTTATTAGCTGTAAGTCAAGAGGCCTTTGATCTGGCCGATCCTGAAAGCGAAGATAGTTCCGACGATGTAGTTGGTATTGCCATTCCAGCCGCTATGGTGTTTCTTGGCATGTCTTTTATTGCTTGCGCACTACTTATTATCGGCCTTCCGCCGCTATCTGGCTTTGTTGCTAAGCTCTCGTTATTATCTGCTGCATTAAAGTCCTCTGGAGCCACCAGTAACGCATGGATTCTTACTGCTACAGTATTGCTGTCCGGCTTTATCGGTATTATGGCATTGTCGCGCACGGGGATTCGACTCTTTTGGAGCTTTAGTGATCTCAATATTCCTCGGCTCCGTTTGAGTGAAGCCTTGCCCGTAGCAGGCCTTATCGTACTTTGCGGTCTCTTAGCCATGCGCGCAGGCCCCATCACCAACTACCTAGAACAAACCGCCGCCTATTTGGATCAACCCAATCAATATATTTCTGCTGTACTGGCGCGTGATCCTATCCGTTCTGTGGGAGTAGAGGCTCCATGAAATACTTACGCTTTACCTTCTTACCCCTGCTTTTATTTTTCTTATGGCTCTTGCTTAACGGGTTTTCTACCGCCCACGTCGCGCTCGGTGCAGTTTTAGCCATCGCCTTAAGCGTAGCGGCAATTCCTTTCCGCCCTATACGTGCCACCCTCTCGCATCCTTTTCTAGCCCTGCGCTTATGTTGGCATGTCGCCGTCGATATCGTGAAATCCAACTATGATGTGGGTCGTATTGTCCTCTTTACCCAACGCGCCCAGCCCACCCCTGGTTTTTTACCCATTCCATTAACCTTACGCGATCCACATGGGCTAGCCGCTTTAGCTTGTATTATTACTTATACCCCTGGGACCGTTTGGGCGGGTTTTGATGAAAGCACCCATACATTAACCTTGCATATTCTTGATTTAAAAGACGAGCAGTTTTGGCTGGATACGATTCAAAAACGTTACCAAGGACCTTTAATAGAGATTTTCGAATGAGCATCTATATTTACTGGGCGAGCTTATTTGCACTACTATGCTACACCCTAGGCATGGGAATATCCGCTTACCGCTTACTTACAGGACCAACGGCTGCAGATCGTGTCTTAGCATTAGATACGATGTATAGCAATGGACTAATGGCGCTACTTGCTCTAGGCTTACGCTTTGACTCCACCCTCTATTTTGATATTGCTCTCTTAATTGCTTTATTTGGCTTTGTTGGCTCTGCCGCGATGGCTAAATTTTTACTTCGGGCCGAGGTCATCGAACCATGACAACCTTTCCTCTTTGGCTTAACCTGCTTATCGCTTTACTGATCGCACTCAGTGGAATAATCACCTTAGTAGGCACTCTGGGTTTAATTAAGCTGCGTCATTTTTACTCTCGGATGCACGCCCCCACTCTGGGTAATACCTTAGGCGTTTTCTGTATGCTTGTGGCCTGTGCTCTAGTTGCCAGCTTCAGTACGCAAAAACTCTTAATTTACCCATTAATCATTACAGTGCTTTTAGTCATTACCTCTCCTGTAACGGCCATTTTACTAATGCGTGCCGCAATTAAACGCGAACTTCGTCAGCGCATAGCTGACTATGCTCCTGATGAGCCAGGTCATATGGATATGCCTTTAAAATCCAAAGGGAACCCCCCATCTCATACATAACTGACTGCAAGTGCTTACTTTAGGTTACGCGTAGCCTTGTTACACTTTAATGATGTTCAACCAGATGGAGTTTTATGATGAAAAAAATTGTTATGGCACTCAGTGCTGCCTCACTCGCTTTTGGTTTTGCGACATCCAGTCACGCTCAGCCTATTGATCCTCAGCAAGCCTACCAAGAGGCCATGGCTCAATGTGAAATGCTCAGCGGTGATGCAAAAACGAACTGCCGACGGGATGCGGGTGCAGCGCTACAACAAGCAAAGCGCAATCCAAAGCAGCACGTCGATGAACAAACTTTAGCTCGTCATCGCACAGCGCGATGTCAAGCCCTACCAGAGCATTTACGCGAAGACTGCTTGGCGCAAATGACAGGTCAACATGAAACTCAAATCTATGGGTCCGTAGAAGGTGGCGGCATTTTACGCCAAACAACGATTACCATACCGGGTGAACCCTATCAGCCTGCACAACCTGCTGTTATTGAGTCCTCTCCGACTCCATCCCCGGCTCAATAACAGGAAAACGTCGTCTAAACCCTGTGCCCCTACGGGGGCCAGGAAAGACCACGCTAATACGCGTCCCCTTAAAATGCGGACGACTAATTAAATTCCATCCTGCTCCATGTGCCAAGGCGATTTCTCGTACAATAGCTAAACCAAGCCCCGAACCATCGCTTTGGGAGCTATCCGTCCCACGATAAAATGCCTCGAATAACTGGCTTGCTTGATTTAAGCCTATTCCCACTCCGTCATCCTCTACACTTAAAGTAGGGGGATTCGCACTAACCCGTAACGTAATCCTCTCTTGCGCTTGAGCATAACGTAACGCATTATCAATTAAATTGCCTAAGAGCTCATCTAAAAGCAACGGATCCGCATCAACCCATACTGGCTGCTCAGGAGCAGATAGCTCCAGTCGTAAACCATGCTGATACGTAGCAGCTAGCCATTCGGCCCCACTAGTGCGTGCCCACTCACATAAATCCAAACGAACAAAGCAATCTTGAGGACTCGCCGCAGAGTCCGCACGTGCTAACACCAGTAACTGTTGCCCTAATCGAATCATACGCTCGGTGCTTTGCTTAATGCGTTGGGCCTGTTCACGCAGATCTTCTGGTAACGGTTTGGTGAGCATCAGCTCAGACTCTAGGCGTAAAGCGCTTAGTGGTGTGCGTAGCTGGTGCGCGGCATGCGCAATAAAACGCTTTTGCGCGGCAACACTTTGATCCAGACGCACTAATAACTGATTAAACTGATCGACCAAAGGCCGTAACTCCGCGGGTAAATCCGCCGCGCTCAATGGTTGGAGCGACTCTGGATCCTGAGTTTGAATATCCTGCCCTAAGCGCTCCACGGCTCGTAGACCGGATTTCAGACCAGCGATTAACACCCAGCCAAAAAGTGCTACCCAAAGCAACTGGCTCAACAGCATGGTCCAAAAAATATCACGTAAGAGCCAGTCCTCTAAGTGCATACGACTAGTAAGCACCCATGTCACCGCCAAATCTAACAATACTAATAAGGCGATAGGTGGAAACAAGCGTATCATCAAGTGCCGCGCTAAGCTATTTTTACGTAAAGAGTTACGAATCTGTTTAACCATAGCGTTTAACGCTGGGAGACTTCGAGCGCATAACCAAAACCACGCACCGTCTGAATCAACACCCCAGTATGCTCTAAGCGCTTACGCAATCGATACACATAAACCTCAACGGCGTTATCACTAAAATCCGTTGAGCGGTCGGATAAGGATTGAATGATTTGCTGTTTCGTGACGACTTTACCGGCACGCTGCATCAGCAGCTCTAATAAAGAGAACTCGCGCACCGATACATTAAGGCGCTGCCCCTCGAACAGTAGCTCTTTATTTTGTGTATCTAAACGCAAAGGCCCTGCCTCGAGAATATGTTGTAACTGGGCTTGATGACGCCGCCCTAAAGCACGGACCCGTGCAGCTAACTCTGCCAGCTCAAAAGGCTTGGTCACATAATCATCCGCCCCCGCATCTAAGCCTGCCACACGATCCTCGAGGGCATCCCGCGCTGTTAAAATCAATACAGGAATCGTATGCCCCGCTGCACGTAATTGACGCAACGCTTCTAACCCACTTAGCTGCGGCAGATTTAAATCCAAAACCAATAAATCAAAACGCTGTTGCTCACATTGCAAAAGCAGCTGATCACCTTGAGTAATCAGCTGCGCTTCATGGCCTTGAGCTTGCATAAAGTCACGCAAAGCGGGACCTAGAACCCGATCGTCTTCAATAATTAGTACTCGCATACTGCGATTTTATACCGAGTCGCTCATTTTAGGGAGCAGGCGTATCAGGGCGCGTCACAAAACCCAAGCGTGTTAGTCCCGAAGCTTTGGTTCGACTCATAACCTGTGCTAATAACTCATAGCGGGTTTCCTGGTCAGCTCGAATCCTTACCTCCGGCTGCGGCGTATCTTGGGCAAAGGGTTGCAACGTCGCCGTTAGGTCATCTAAGGCAACCTCTTCATTGTCCAAATATAAAAGCCCCTCGGGCGTAATCGCCAAGTCCAGGTATTTTTTTTCATTTTCAACAGGTTGTGCGCTGGCCTGTGGCAGCTGTACCGAAATAGAATGCGTCAGCAAGGGGGCGGTGATCAAAAAAATCACTAATAACACCAGCATCACATCAATCAACGGCACCATGTTGATTTCTGCGTTGGTATGACTCTGTGAGCCCCCCCGATCAAAACTTCCAAACGACATAATAGCCTCTATTTTGTATTGGGTTTACCGTTTCCATCCGACACTTGCTGGCCTGTAGTCAA
>NZ_JASLIX010000017.1:0-23353 GCF_030152715.1 Paenalcaligenes sp. | reverse complement strand
TGCCACCCCAATTGTGTCACCGTATCTAATAATGCTGGCTGTAAAGCCAAGGTTGAAAACAACGTTTGTGCGGTCATGCCTGTTCCCAAAAAAATAATGCTTTCATTGTATCGCGCTCGCTACATTTCATAAGAACTAAATCTTTTTTGCTAAAGAAAACGCTACAATGTGAATTCTATTTTATTTTATGCTCACTTTGAGTCTAAATCATATGCGCGACTTCCTTGCTCGTAAAAACATTGAGTTCTCACTACGCCGCTATGGCATAGAAACCATGAACTACATGACCTTGGGTCTGTTTGGGTCATTAATTATTGGCTTAATTTTAAAAACCACGGGAAACTGGTTAGGCTGGGATTGGCTCGTTGATATTGGGGGTCTGGCGCAAGCTGGCTTGGGTGCTGCCATTGGGGTGGGCGTAGCCTATGGTTTACAAGCGCCCCCAATGGTCATTTTTAGCAGCGCCATGGTTGGCTCGCTTGCTATTAGTGTGGGCGGTGGGCCGGTAGGCGCTTTTGTCGCTGTCGCGCTTAGCAGTGAGCTCAGTAAACTTGTCCATAAAACCACGCCCATTGATATTATTGTCACTCCTGCTACCGCTCTGATCACAGGAATGCTAACAGCGCAGTGGGTAGCCCCCTATTTAGGCGAGCTGATGCGTGCTACAGGACAAACCATTGAATGGGCAATGACTTTACAGCCCTTTTTTATGAGTATAGTGATCGCTGTGATTATGGGTATGGTACTCACTGGCCCTACTTCCAGCGCTGCCGTGGCCATTTCTTTAGACCTTAGCGGGCTTGCGGCTGGTGCTGCCACCGTCGGCTGCTGTGCCCAAATGATCGGCTTTGCCGCCATGAGCTATAAAGAAAACGGCACCTCTGGTTTACTTGGTATAGGTCTAGGCACAAGCATGCTACAGCTTCCTAACATTATCCGTAACCCATGGATTTGGCTACCCCCAATTATGACGGCCGCACTCTTAGCCCCGATCGGCACACTGGTGTTTCAGATGAAAAACATACCCAGTGGCGCCGGCATGGGAACCAGCGGCCTTGTTGGCCAAGTGGGCACGCTCGCCGCTATGGGGCAAACAAGCGAGGTTTGGCTAGCTATCGCGCTGATGCATTTTATTTTACCCGCCTTGGTTTGTCTGAGCATCAGTTATGGCCTCAAACGCTGTGGAAAAATCCATCCTGGCGACTTAACACTGCAAGCCTAAGCATCGGTTGACGCCATTGCCATGTTAAAACTGGGGGCGAGAGCCCCCACGCACGGGCCATTGTTTAATCCGTCCCCGTTGAACCGAATGCAGCTCACATTGCACCAACATATTGATCCCTACACTACGGCTCAGGTAGTACTCCAACACCGCCCCGAGCAGATAAGCACTATCCCCCGCTAAAGCACGCTCATCTACAGTAATGCTTATCCTGACCCCTCTCCCATACACAATCGGCCCAGGTATAGCCAACCGCTGATGTATCACCTCTGTACGCACATCTTGAATCGCTTGCGACAATAAAGCAAAATGACTCGGCGCATGATGCGCATGTAACTGGAGCAAGCTGCGCAAATAAGCCACGCTTTGCTGTGCACTTAATGTCTCTAAGCCTATGTACTGTTGTTCTAGCTGCCCAATTAACCGCCAAGCGTATTCGCCTTGTGCTAATGCCGGCTGGGGAGCTGTTGGTGCACATAAAATGCGTATGCTGGTTACGGGAGCCGAAATGGTTTTTAAAACAAAATCCTGCTCACTACCATATGGCATTAACAAAGGAAGATCCCGATTACTACACCACACCATCGCCGCCAAGTGGCGTAGCTCAGGCGCAAAAGGCGCCTGCGACTGATCCACCAGTTGCAGATATACTTCGCTGCCTACATACCGGCTCCGTTCACCTTGTTGCTGGGAGCTGTGCGCAGATGGTAGGCGGTCTTGACGTTGAATACTAAAATAACGCCCCCCATTTCCTATATCACTTGCCCTATTTTGATAAAAAGGACGAAACACCTGCTCGCGCACCCCATCTTGAAGAGCATAAGCATGTAAATGCTCAATACTATAAACTTCAAAGTCCAAAGGGCGTGTTTTATCAACCACTAAATGATAACGATGCGCATCCGACTGCATCACGATACGATCGGCTTGGCGCCGCACTAAATTAATGGCCGGCGTGCAATGCAAAGCAAACTGCTCTGGTTGCAAGCGGCTTTCAATTTCTGGAGCCGCTTGCGCTAATAAAAAACTGATGCAAAATTGACGGGGCTGTTGCTCTCGTAGCAAAGGATCATCAAGGTTTGCCAGAGCGGGAGGTAAACGTAATGCCTGCGCCAACCCGTTCACACTAAAGAATAAAAACCGTTCAGGTAGCGCAAAATACTCCTGCAGCACACGGTGCCCCTGAAATTGACGCATCTCAACAGGCAGCAATGCTTGGTTTTCTTGAAAGCCCTCTTGCTGTAAAGCACTAGGCGCTAAGGCATGAGCCCAGCGCAGCGGCCGTTCGGTATCATGGCAGATAAGGCCCACCGTTTGGGTCATAATCCAAGCCAATAACGCCTGCATGGCGTGGCTTTGCCCATGCAAATACATCATTAATTGAGGCAAACGCAGCTCTTTAAGCAACACACCGCCTTGCAATGAAAAACGTAAGGTCAGCACACGTTGAATCGAGGTTACCGGGGCATCACGCCCATGCTTACTTTGTGCCCAAACCTGTTTTAGCCCGTCATCCAGCACACTTGTGTTAACCGCCTCCACGTGCAATGGCGTTAACTGCACATCTTGGGCCGTGGTAAATTCTGGTGCAGTCTGTTCGCCTTTAGGTACACGCCCACGTAAGACCGTACCACGCGGCACATTTACCCCTTTAGCTAAATTACCATGGGTAAAGCTAGGGGTGCATTGCACTACAGTCATAGAAGGCAAGGGTGCTGTGTAGCTAGGCGATAACACATCCAACAAACTCTGCGTCAGCTGCGGGTACTGTGCATCCATTTTCATTTGAATGCGCGCAGTTAAAAAACTAAAGCCCTCTAGTAGCCGCTCTACATATGGGTCAGCGACCTCTATGCCCTGCATCCCTAAACGGCCGGCAATTTTAGGATGTTGTTGCGCAAACTCTTGCCCCATCTCGCGCATAAAGGCGAGCTCATTATTATAATAATCTAAAAATGACGGTTTCACCCTACACCACCCTATCTGTATTTAACCCATATGGATTTGTTTGCCATCCACTTTCACGATTTCTTTGGCTGTCATTGACGTGAACTCTGCATGTAGGCGTAATGCTTGTTCGGCTTGCATATCCACTGTGCCCGCTCGACTTTTTTCTACCTCTTTGGTCACGCGCACACTTCGTCGACTCAAACTACGTAATCGATCACACGTTCGTTCATAGACCCGGGCAAACAGCTGCGTCCAACCTACATGAGCTGTAATTTTTTCCCCCACATACTGCAACTGCTCTACCTGCCAGTTGGCTTGCTGCGTGCGCATATCGAACTGCGGTGCCTGCACGGTCACCGCTCCGGCAAAGTCCATCACACTTTGTTGGGGCTGCGCCTGCTCAATCACAGCGAGTAAATAAACCCGCTGTGCATCCGGTCCACTGATTAAAACGGTATCCCCAAGTGCAGGCTGCAGCAAGCAACTGGCCGCCCGCGTGCAGATCCACGCTTTGCCATCACAGACAACGGTATACAGTGCTTTTTCTTTGCTTTCAATCACTTGAACCACACCGATCAAATGCACTGGATCATATAACGGGTAAAGCTGTGGTTGTGGCCTTAACATGTTTTTTCCTTTTTATTTAGAAAATGCGGACTCGTGATGCACCAACTCGAATTCAGGTAGGCGGTCCATTTCCTCAACCCGGATCTGGCTGGTTTCTAAATCGATTTCTGTCCGAATTAAAAGCTCTCGTGGATACGGGTTTGCCCACAGTTGTCCTTTAATAAACAGCGCAATCACATTATGGTGCGCTAAATCGGTTGCTGCACTTAAACAACGCACTATCAAGCCCTGAGGAAGTATACGTGGCTCAAACTGTAATATTGCGGTACGTACTGCCTGTTCTATCTCATCCCACTCCACATCTGAAACCCGTTTACCTGCCAATGCTGCCACCCCGTAATTCAAAGTGCTGCTTTGAACATGCGGGTAGGATTGCAAAGATTGCTGTGCCTCTAAACTAATGGTGTTCAATAGCCAACCTAAATCACGTAATACCGCTTGTTTTAACTGAGTTACATTTAATGCTACCGGCTGACCTTCCTGTTTTTCCGGTGCATTGTCTTCCAATCGATCCAATAATGCCGGCTGTAAACGCACGTTAGTCTGTCGGAACATCACTCACATCTCAATAACGTTAAAGGGCCGCTTTAAGCGGCCCCTCACTATGTCTAGGCTAAGCGCTTAACTTATTCTGTTTAATGTCGTAACCGACCACAGACTCTGCACCTTTGCCACCCTTATCGGTCTGCTCCCAGTACTGCTGCTTCACTTTAGCTGCTTGGAAAGCATAACTTACCTCTACCGCATCACCGTCCTGTACACCACGGTATTGCACAGAGGTCACTAATACATCCTCTAAAGTAATGCGGGTGTACTCCACCTGCTCTCCACCTGCTTTACAAACAGAGACTTCGATTTTGCCCAAGTGCTTGCCAGTCGCACAGTGCTTTAACACAGCAGGCGTCGCGCGATCAATCAACGCCACCACATGCAAGTCATTAAAACTGGCTTTACCGGTACCACCACCACCGCCCGCTGACATCGAGCCCGGCTGCGTCGCACCCCACGCAAACGACTGAATATCAACCCAGTCTTTGTGGTTGGCATCTTTAGATTCGCCATTGGCTCCTTCAATTTTCATGAACATATCAACTGCCACAGTACTTCTCCCTATAAACGTATAAGTACAATTAAAATGAATAGAGGTAGGACTACCTCGCTGCATACGGGCTTGAGATCATTACACCAATTTAGCTTTAACCTATGTCTCGTTCTGCTTTAACGAAGGCAGCTTTGAGACCAAACGCAATGACACCGTTAAGCCTTCTAACTGATAATGTGGTCGTAAAAAGAAGCGTGCGGCATAATAGCCTGGGTTATCTTCGATTTCTTGGACCTGAACCTCGGCAGCGGCCAGTGGCTTACGCGCTTTAGTTTCTTGGGATGAGTTCACCGGATCCCCGTCCACATAATTCATAATCCAATCATTAAGCCAACGCTCCATGTCATCACGCTCTTGAAAAGAGCCAACCTTGTCGCGCACAATGCATTTCAAATAATGCGCAAAGCGGCAGCAAGCAAAAAGATAAGGTAGGCGTGCTGCTAAACGTGCATTGGCAGTTGCATCGGCATCGTGGTACTCGGCCGGTTTTTGTAAAGACTGTGCTCCAATAAAAGCAGCAAAGTCTGAATTCTTTCTATGCACCAAGGGCATAAAACCATTTTTAGCTAATTCCGCCTCGCGCCGGTCACTGATGGCAATTTCCGTCGGACATTTCATATCTACCCCACCATCATCCGTGGGAAAAGTATGAGTAGGAAGATTCACGACCGCGCCACCGGACTCCACCCCACGTATAGATGTACACCAGCCATATTCTTTGAACGAGCGATTAATATTAGCGGCCATGGCATAGGCTGAATTCGCCCAGGTATATTTGCTGTGATCTTCCCCATCGGTGCTTTCTTCAAAGTCAAACGCATCCACGGGATTAGTACGCGCTCCGTAAGGCAGACGCGCTAAAAACCGTGGCATGGTCAGCCCAATGTAACGCGCGTCTTCAGATTCGCGTAAGCTACGCCAAGCGGCATACTCTGTATTCGTAAAAATCTTACTTAAATCACGAGGGTTCGCTAGCTCCTGCCAACTTTCCATCTGCATTACGGCTGGGTCTGCCCCGGTAATAAAAGGACAATGGGCTGCAGCACTAATCCGTGCCATTTCACCTAAAAGCTCTACATCGGGCGCACTATGATCAAAATGATAGTCACCGACAATGCAGCCAATTGGCTCGCCACCAAACTGACCATACTCAGACTCATATACCTGCTTAAAAATAGGACTTTGATCCCACGCTACCCCTTTGTAACGCTTTAAGGTCCGACCTAATTCACGCTTACTAATACACATAAAACGAATTTTGAGTTGTTCATCCGTTTCCGTGTTATTAATCAGATAATGCAAACCGCGCCAAGCCCCTTCTAGCTGCTGAAACTGCTCGTGATGCAAAATGGTATTTATTTGCTCGGTGAGTTTTTGGTCAATTTCAGTAATAATGGCCTGAATCGTGGCATAAGCATCACTAGCATGGTGCACTGTCTGGCTTAATGCTTGTTGGGCTAACGTTTGAACAGCCGCTTCTACGGCACTGCGCGCCTGATCCGTTTTGGGCTTGAATTCTTTTTGTAATAACTGACTGAGCTCATCGGTTGCTACTGTAGTAGCGGCGGGGGTTTGACTAAGCTGTTGTTCCAACATAACTGCCTCTCCTAGGGTTGCACGCTTGACGCGTTATGCCCATCATCATCCTCGGTAGAATTCGCATCGCCAGTCGTCGGCAATGCTTGAGCAGCTAAACTATTTAATAAAGCTGGATTAGCTAAGACTTGCTCAATAAGCGCTTCCGCACCTGTTTTACCGTCCATATAGGTCAATAGGTTCGCTAACTGCGTTCGAGCCTCCAGCAGCGCACGCAATGGTTCGATTTTCTTTGCTAGCTGAGCTGGCTCAAAGTCCTCCATGCTCTCAAAAGTCAAATCCACTTGAAGCTGTCCCTCTCCTTGCAGCGTA
The DNA here is from genome assembly GCF_030152715.1 of Paenalcaligenes sp. Classification (NCBI taxonomy): domain Bacteria; kingdom Pseudomonadati; phylum Pseudomonadota; class Betaproteobacteria; order Burkholderiales; family Alcaligenaceae; genus Paenalcaligenes; species Paenalcaligenes sp. Next base: position 16,544 of record NZ_JASLIX010000017.1, on the reverse strand, counting down.
TTCGGTACCTGAAAAGCCACCCGGGGGGAGACAGCCTTGACGCGCTCATCAAAGTTATCAATATCGATATCCATGAATTTTCTTTCCGCCACGGCTGGCTGCTCAACATGCGACTTACCTGCTAAATCGGCCATCACAGCCATCACAAAAGGCAATTGAATGGTACGCTCTGCACCATAAACCTCAACGTCATATTCAATTTGCACGCGAGGAGCGCGATTACGCGCAATAAATTTCTGGCCGCTACTCATTGGTTGACTCCTTGTTAATCCTAAAGCTGGCTTAGTTCCACTTATTCAGACTCTTTAGGCATCCACGCCTCAAACTGCTCTGCACTGGCCGGCATCAGGTTTTGTAAAATTTCAGGAAAGCGCATAGGAATAGTTTGCTGCACTCGCCGTAACAAAAAGGGGGCGGGGTGACTAGGCTCATGCATTTCAAAATAACTACAGATTTTTTCAATAGCTTCTAGAGCTTGCTCACGGCTTTGTATAACTACGTCTTGCCAGGCTTGTACTTTTTCTTCTGGCGGAGTTGTCACCGTCGGCGCAGAAAAAATCACCTGCTCTTGCACATCGGATACGTCCTCGTTTGGTGATTCCTGCTTCACCAAAGCAAACTGAGTTAACGTTTTAAAACTGCTTTGTACCGCACTAAAATCGGGCACCCACTCTTGACCTAAATGCTGCTGCACACAATCTTGTATCGCTATCAGCTGCTGCTCTATGTGCAAAAGCTGACTCATACCCGAGTGCGGGTCACTCTGCATCTGACGCAGCAACTCTTGAAGTCGTAATTTGCCACCAGCGAACAACTCGGCTTTTGTACCTTCTAGTACATGTTCAGCATCGCGCAGGCTCAACTCACCATGGGGTGTACTTAATAAAACACTCGCTCGAACGGCTTTGAGTATTCCTTCTGCGTCCACAAAAGCCCCCAACGCGTTCATCCGAAGAAAAGGATCAAACTCCCCTTCTTCCTCTAGACGTGGATGCACAGTGTGCCAATGTTGCTGCAAAAGCTCATGCAAAAGCGTTAACCCCTGGGCATAAGCCACCAAACCATAACGCTCCACATGGGCCCAGACATACAGCAACAACACCCGTAAATCCGCCGTTTGCGCCAATAGGATTTCAGCTTGTTTTAAGACATGCCCCCATTCAGGCGCTTGAGCCTCGATGATGGTGTCACCAAACTGCTGCTCCGGCTTTTCAATAGCGCTCTGTTGCAAAGCCAAAAACTGTGGATCATACTCAAGGTTCTCTCCCCCTTGATTCTGCTGCCACATTTGCAGGAGCGCCTCTTTGTCATAAATAGTCATTTCAGTATTGTAAAAGCCCAATATTAAATTTATATTTCATTGATTTATATAAATAAAATAAAAATCAAACGCTAAAATTTATGTCTTATTGTTACAGATTGACCCGCTTCGATTTCTATGGTCGCTTGATAAGGTGTTAAATCCCCGTTGCGTATTTGCAAACGATGCTTACCCGCTTTCAGTTTGAGTTCTTTTAATGGCGGGCTTGCTCCTTGCCGGCGACCGTTCACATACACATCCCCCCATGGCAGTACTGCGATACGTAAGGTTCCCGTGGCTCCCGTGGCGGCAGGCTTAGGCGATGATGCCGGTGCCGGCGCAGCCAGTTTTGGCTCAGCAGGCGGGCTTGCCACCAGCTCCAGCGCTAATGCTTTAGATACCGGATCCAGAGTCGGACCTAAGACTTCCAGCTCTTCAATTAACACCTTCTGTTCAGGCCATATCTCTGCGTTCTCAATTGAATCCACATCTTCAGAAATAAGCGTCTTTGAAGAAGGCTCCTGCCATTCCTTTTCCGCTGCGACCTGTTGATGAAATGGCTCGTCCATTGATGCTAGCGGCGTCTCTATAACTGGAGCAGGTTTCTGCCATAGCCCATAAGCCCACGCCCCCACCCCTACCGCCCCAAGAAAAAATAAGGCATACAGCGTCCGCCTCTGCCAAGTTGTAGAAACAGCACCTACAATCGGTGCAGGTGGCGTCGGTGCAGGTGGCGTCGGTGCAGGTGGCGTCGGTGCCGGCTGCGTGACAGGCAAAGCAGCCACTGCCGCCGGCTCTTCTAGGAGCACAGTAGACGCTGCCACTGACGGTGATAAAGTCTGACCTAAGTAAAGTAAAAACTCTTCAATAGACGCTAAGCGCATTGCAGGATCCTGCTCGGTTGCCAAGTCAATCGCACGCAATAACCGCGGCTCAATCCCTTCTACCTCCATGTCATACAGTGCGGGTAAGGGCTCCAACCAACGTGCGCTCGCAATGGGTGGCAAACGTTTTAACAGCAAACTGCGCAATAACATACCAAGCCCGTATACGTCGACAGCGGGGCCTATGGGCCATGACGGCTCTTGTGCCATCAACTCGAACGCCAACCAAGGCGAATCAATGGCGGGGGTTTGCTCTAACAAATACCAGTTACCTTGCTCATCGATATAACAATGCTCAGGATCCCATTGCGCATAAAGCTGCCCCTGTTGGTGGCGTTGGTGCAAAGCTGTGCCAAGACAAAGCGCCCATTGTGTTAAATGCGACGCCGCTACCGGCTGCTGCCAAATCGTACTTTGTACAAGAGGCACAGCATCCGATGGCGCCTGATGAAAAAAATACACTTGTGCTGTCACGAGCGCACCCCAAATAAACGTTGAAATAATAATGGGGTTAAGCGCCCCCCATGAACCACAGCCCGATGTGCAGCTCCAGTAGCCTGATTCGTCCACCAATAGCTATGCATCGTCTGCGGATGAAAACAATCTACTAGCTCTGGCCAAGCCAAAGGATCTTCTTCCAGCTGCATTAAAGGTGGACGCTCATGACCGGCATTTAATATCGATAAAATCGCCCCATCGCTCTCTCCATTGACTAAAGGCTGGTGCAGCATCGCTGTCATACAGGGTGCGAGCTCTACCAAAAACGCATCAAATTGCGGTACTGAATAACGCTGCTGAATGGCTTGATAAGCCAAACGTCCCATCTGCTGAAAGTAGCGTGCTGCGCCCTGTAAGAGTGTTTTTTGATAGCACTGAGTAGGAATCTGTAAAGTAATCACTAAGGGATAAATACGACCTACCCGATCCAGACTAGGAGCCAAGCACCCCATCTGCATAAAAGCTCCCCCCTCGAGCAATGAGGCGGGTAAAACAAAATTCCACACAGGCGCCGTTGGGTAACAATGCGCCTCATTCACCGCTTGTTTATAAGGCAATAAACTTTGTTCTATCCATTGATGCCAAAACTGAATACGCCCACTATCTATGCGTCGATGCACAAAATCCCCGGCTGCGGGCAGCTTGCCATACCAGCCTAGCTGCTGATACAGCCCATCAAGGTCTAATGACTCCATAGATCATCCTTTTTCTGGACAACGAAATGCCTTAAGCTCAGGCAAAACAAATGGGCTACGCGCAGAATAAGCACGCCATTCGAGACTCACTGTTCTTCCCCCTAAATCAAAAGTAGCAATCATGGTTTCTGGCGAGCGCCCTTGGCGTACCGATTGCGCTTGGTCCAGTAGGCGGTGCAACGCCCACGGCCCCTGAGCACTAATACCTGAGCGCCCTTCCTGAGGCATCACACTTAACATCACCTGATGGCTACCTCGCTCACCGGGCCATTGCACAGTAGTGGCTACCTGTGGCCCATGCGCGTAATGGATACTTTGTCCATCCACATCTAAATTGAGCTGACGAATACGAGCGTCCATGTCTACCACTCGCACTGCCACTTGAAATGATGGTTGTGCTTGCCCTGCTGCAAAAAACACATCTCGAATCACAGCTGCCTGCTCAAAAGCACGTAAATAGCGCGTGGCATTACCTTGACGACCATCCATGCCCGGCTTAAAGCGTAATCGTTGTCCAGACCGATCCACCAAAGCCGCTAATTCATTATTAAAAAACTGCTCCATCATTTGCCCTGGACCAAAAAAACGGGCGAAATCATTCGGTGCAGCATCTAATTGACTCTTCGTAAATGGATAACGTCCTGCTAAAGTGCGTCGACAATAGTTCCCCAACACGGCATTCACATCCTCACCTACTTGCTGCTGCCGCACTTGTTTAACCGCTCCTGCCGCATCCTGTGCCATATGCGTTAGCATCTGCCCTACCGTATCCGGCATACGTCCCGCTTCTGCTTGCAACTTGCTTAGCACCTCACTGGGCGGCAATGGGCTTTGGCTGCGCAAGGCGGAATCCGCTGCCGTTAAGTAGGTATATAACTCGTTAAGTAATGCTAAAGTACCTTGAATGGGCGCGGGTGCTCCGGCATTTACAGGCTGAGCTAACTCGTGATAGCGTACAAAATGTCGATCAACCATTTGCTCTAAGCGCTCTGGTGTCGCATCAATACGCACCGCCCCTTCTAAACCTATGGGCCCAAACATTTGCTCTAAGTTTTGAGTGGAACTGGTTACACGCTCTTTAGCTCGGTCTAATATTGAACGCTGGTATTGCTGATCCTCTCGCAACAAAGTAGTTTCATAGGCCACGTTTTGCACAAAACGCTGTAGCGGTGAATTAGAAGCAGAAACACTGCGTACCAGCTCAATCGCATCGATTAAATGCTTAGGGGTACGGATGCGCACGTCCTCTAAAAATGTATCCCACCGCTGCACATAATCCGCAAAATATAAGCGTTTAACTTCGGTTATCACGGTAGCGCGCGGTTGCTGCTGCCGCTGGTTAACGGCTAACACCCAAGCATCATCAGCATGAAGCTGATTAGCAACGTCCTCCACGCGTTTAGCAAATACATTCCAATAGCCGTTATAAGAAAAAAGCCCAGGGATTCCTTCGTTGAGTGCAGCATCACTTTGGCGTTCAAACACCGTGGTCGCTTCTGCCCCCGCCAAAGACACCAAGCTGCTCTCTTTTAATTCTGAAGACGCATATAAACGTAATAAGCGACTATAAATGCGCTCGGCCAAGCCAAACTGATCAAGCTGCGCACGACGCTCCGCGACCAAGGCTTCATTTTGTGCAAATGGCGAATGCAACACCTGTGGCGCTAACAAATGCTCTAAATGCATCCCCAAACGCTCATATTGCGCGCGGGTATAATCCGCGGGCAATTGCGGTTGCAACAAACGCAACACCCATTGCTTGAGGAACACCGCATCATAGCGCTGCGCATCATAGATCATTAAATAGGCTCGTAATGCCTCATACGTTTGCTCTATGTCCTGCACAGAGGCTTTCTGCAATCCAGACTCAATCAAACGCGCTACTTGTGGCCAGAGTTGCTGGCTTAACACACGCTCATACACCGCCTGATTAGCACTTTGAATTTTGTTACCTTGATATAAGCCAGCCGCGTAGGCCAAAGGGCGTTGTGGTGGATAAAAACCATCACCCGCCGCTATCTCCCAATTTGCATTCAAATATGGCATTAAGCCCAACACATCGGTGCCTTTTTCAATCCGTGTTTGTTGAGCAAGCTCTTCTACTTGAGGAATACGCTGTGCTACTTGGGCCAAGTAGTGCTGATTATTCTGATAACTCACCCACCACCACCCAAATAACCCAAACAATACCGCCGCGCTTAAGCCATAAGCCACCCACTGTAATCGTCGGTATTGCTGCTCCCATTTCATATTTAAGCCTGCTAGCGCCGACTCTTTAAAAACCACCTCTTTCAAAAAACGATGTAAGAAATAGCTTTTTCCTTCTGCTGCTACGTCGGCAGAAGCTGTGGAGGAGCGCAAGCTCAACGCCGAAGACAAGGCTTGACCGACAGGATCAAATGGCTCACCGCCTTGCGTACCGCTTGTAAAATACACACCTCGTGGTTGCAAACCTGGCGCCAAACGTGAGCTAATAAATACCTCACTTAAAAAATAGCCTAAAGTATCTTTAATGGCGGCAAACTGCTGTGGGAGCAAAAAAGCCTCTGCCCGTTGCGCTGGATCCTGCGGTACAGCTAATACATCTGGCAAAGCTTGCTCTAAGCGTTGCTGTAATAAATCGAACTCTTGCTGATAATGGGGCAACAAGTCAAAATCAGGCCGTTGGCTTTGCTCATAAGCAAAACTAAACCCCCAAACTTGCTCTAAGCTAGCACGATCGGCTTGGGCAAAATAAGCCTCAAAACCACTAAGTAAATCCATTTTGGTAATCAGCACGTATACCGGAAAATGGATGCCTAGCTGCTGCTGTAATTCGTGTAAGCGCTGCCGTAAAACCGCTGCATGCTGTAAACGGTCGGTATCATTCGCTCCAAGTAAGTCCGCTAAACTAATGGTTAAAATAATGCCATTTAATGGCTGCCGCTTACGATACCGCAGCAACAAATGTAAAAAACCCTGCCACTCTTTTTCATCCCCAGTAGGATCGCTTTCATGTGTGGTATAACGCCCAGCAGTATCCAGTAACACCGCTTCATCCGTAAACCACCAATCACAATTACGTGTCCCACCCACCCCTTTTAACGCGGTTTTACCAAAGGTATCTGCTAGCGGAAAAGTGAGCCCTGCATTGACTAAAGCCGTGGTTTTACCAGAGCCCGGCGCCCCGATAAACATATACCAAGGCAACTGATATAAATAATGCGGTAAAAACCGCTCTAACCACTTGATTTTGCCCTGTCCAGTAAAACGTACTTTACGTAGACGCTCCAGGGCTTCATCAAAACGCTGCTGCAAAACCAACACCTCTGCCTGTTCGGTTGGCGACGCTACAGCTTCTTTACGACTCGGTTTACGCAGTTGCTTTAATAACTGCGCATTTAAACGTCCCTCACGCCATTTACGCCATACCCAACGTAATAAGTAACCTCCTAAAATTAAGGAAATTAATGACAACCGCGCGACTGAACTTTCTAAGGGATACCATTGGTTAATAGCCAACGCAGGGCCCGCCACCCATATCACATAACATAACGCCAGCAGCCCTAACAGCACCCAAAGCGTGCGACTCCTTATTAAACCAAATAGCCGCATCATCATGGCGCTTCTCCTACAGACTGATTGGTGCTGGGGATCAGCAGCATAATTTCGACACGACGATTTCTAGCCCGATTTTCTGCTGTGGTATTCGGAACCAAAGGGTTCGCCTCACCCTTGCCTTCGGCTCGTACACGCGCAGAATCTATAAGCCGCTGGTTCAATAAATTTTTTACGGCATCCGCTCGTGCTTGCGATAGCTCCCAATTAGAAGGAAAACGCAGTGTTCTAATGGGGACATTGTCACTGTACCCCGTCACCAAAATGACCCCTTGTGTACTATTTAAAGCATCGGCAACTCGGCTTAACACTGGCACATAAGCATTGCGCACACGGTCCGAACCAGATTCAAATAAGCCATCCCCACGCAACACCACCACGCTCCGGTCTGCCTCATCTCGAACCGTTAACAAGTCCTCTCTGATCTCTGCCTCTAAATAATGCGCCAAGCGTGCTGGCGCAGCAGGCAAAGAAGCAGGAGCTTGTTGCTCACTTATGGCCATGGTGGGCGTAGCCAATGCCACAATTTTTTGAAATAGAGGATTAGAGCGATCACTTAATGACCAGCTAAACCCAATATAAATAGCCAGTGCTACCGCGCCAGCCAATGCCGCCGCAGCCCAAAGTGGAACAGGAAGACGCTGTATTTTTTTCAGTACCGGTTTATCTTGCCAATGAGGAGAGAGTGGCTCTAAATACGCAGGCGTTACACTTTTTAGACTCAACAGTAATCGCTGCTTAATGGTTTGTAACTGCGCTCTACCGTTATCAACCACACGATAACGTCCCTCAAACCCTAAGGCCAAACAGTAATACAACAAAAGCAATAGCTCTTTATACGCAGCGGGGTTCTGACTCAATTTAGCTAACAGATGAAAAAACTTCTCCCCACCCCAGGTTTCATTATGAAAAGTCACAAGCAAACTATTTGTGGACCACGCGCCCCCACTGCCCCACGGACTAAGCGCCGCCGCTTCATCCAACACAGTACACAAACAATAACGTGCGCCTAAAATCACCTCGTTGCTCATCCCAGCCTGTTGCGCTCGCAGCTCAAACTGGCGGATTTCATCAATAAGGCGCAAGCGCAACTGCATAGGATTCGGGTGACTTTCACTTTGCTGTATTTGAGTTAATAGCAATAACAAAGGGTTCGCCGCTTGCAGCAATGGGCTTGCTGTAATATCTTGCATCACATCACCTACACGGTTGGGACTCGAATGGCCCAGCAAGTTAAATCCAGACCTGGAAACTCACCTGCCAAATGCAACGCCAATGCCCCTTTATGTTGAAGCTGCTGCCACATTTCCCCTTGTTGCTCTAGCGCAAAATATACATAACCAGCATGGACGGGAAGCTCTCTCGGCACATGGCTTAAACTTCGTAATATCACCCCTGGTAATTGCAAATGCACCAAATCCCGAATCCTATCCACAGGACCCAGCTTAGCCTGAGCGGGAAAATGCTGTCGCACTTGCTCTTCGGGCAAATCAGCCCGTACAGCAATCACAAATCGTGCACTTTGCCATAGATGAGTATCAGTGACCTGCCCCACTCGCACTCCATGCCCTTTATCAACCAGCTCAATACGAATCGCCATTTGATCCAACATTTGGTTCAACGCAACCCGCAGAGACTGCATGAGCGGTTCAAAACTTTGACGCAAATCCTGATGCACATAGGTGGGACATGCAAGCGGCTGTTTACTGGGTTGGTGAAACGTGCTTAATCCGCCCAACAACTCCAACAATAATAAATACAGTGCCTCAGGGTGATGATGAGGCAGCTGTAACACCCCCCATAAACGATTTTTATACGTATTTAAGCTATGCAACGCTAACAGCTCTGACATATCGCCCGCATGCAGTTGGCTTAGGTGTTGAAGACGTTGAGCTAACAGCTCACTACGCGCACTGACTAGGCTATATACCTCTTTAATGTGGGCGTTCAAGCGTGTTGACACTGTATGATGGAGACAAGGCACAATAAATGACTCATCCAGATGCACCGCCGTCTGTGTGTTTTTTTCTTTAATCACAGCTATCGGCAGCACCACCCAATCGCCATCCACTTGATCTTCTAACAATAGTTGCCAGCGCAGTCTACCTTGCTGCACTAAGGCCGGCTCATTATGAGGATCGCAGCGATCCAATACTTCCGTTTCTACCACTTGATAACGTGCCGCGCTATGGGCTTGCTCCTCAAAGCAGACCTCCACATCTTGGGCGCGCAACTTAGGCAAAGCAAGAAACACCTGTTGCGCATAAGTGTTATCCGGCACCACAAGGGCTTTAGGAGCTTGTTGTGCATCCATGCTAAATACCGTGCCATCTGGCAAAACGCCCGCTGCCTGTTGGATTTGGATATGACCAAAAGCCAAGGCGTCCTCATCCAGACGTAACTGCGTAAACCCCCAATAATGGTGAGCTAAGCTACACTGCTGGCGCATTGCTTGCGTGGTGAAATACTGATCTAAATATTGAAAATGCTGAGGGCGTAAAAACATGCCCTCGGTCCAGATAATCTTTGCCATGGGTACCACTTCAAAATGCGCTAAAAAGAAGAATCTAATTGCAAGCCCTGTCGAGTTAACACCACACGTACTTCTGCTTGCTTAGGAGAGAACTGCCAAAATTTATAAATATTGGTTTTTTTTGCTTCAGGCAAAGGCATAACTAAACGCCATTGACTCTGGTTTAAATCTCTATAACCTGCAACAACGCCTACATAACGGGCATTTACATCGCCACTAGAAGAAACCCATTGTTTTTGCTCTGGCTCCACCACAACCGCCTCATGCCCCAAAAGCTGATCGCCTAACACCTGTTGTGGCTGCTGCACCAAACCAAAATAATCGGCCGCCTCAAATCGATCAGCAGCTCGCAATTGAAAGACGGTAATCTGCAGCGGAGCTGCCTGATTTTGTTGTGTTAAGTTTTGATCGGCGGTGCCTACCAGCTGAATAGCATAAGGAATCGCTAGCTGGTTTTCGGTCGCCGCACATCCACTTAAGCAATACGCGCTAGCACTTAAAAAAAGCGCCAAAACATAACGCCGGCTTTTTGCAGTATTTTTCACTTCAAAGACCACCCTACATTTATCGCAATTTTTATTTAAACCAATAAAATAATTTTAATTGCGCTACAAATTGTGGTCATTATCAATTGGGTTTGTTACGCCAATATGACGAATACATAAAATTAAAACCCGTCACATTAGTTACATCTTGTTTCCAAAACCCATGAGAAAAATAAAAAAATCAATGACTTAATTAATATATGTAATGAAATAATTTTGTCATAAATAATAGATAAGGTAAGGCATTCTTTCAATCCATCTATTTTTATTATTCATGAAAATGACTTTTATTAAAAACTTGTTTTTATTCACATCTTGGCGCCGTATATTTATCGTTTTTACAGCAAGCGTATTAGCTGCCTGCGCACAAACGCCTTCATCCAACACGCCATACCCCGATCCCAAAGAGCAAGAAACCTTAACGCATATTGAACAGCTTTACCTAGAGGGTGAATACCAAAACTTATTAACCCAGCTACAAGAAGAGCCTCTGATGCAATCCGGCTCTTTGCACTTCAAAACGGAAGCAAGAAAATACCAAGCTTTTAGCTACTGCACACTAGGCGACAAACCCGCCTGCCGCCAGCAATTTCAAGACTTACTCGAAGAAAACCCCGGTTATTTATTAAGTAAAGCAGAAAACACTCACCCTGTATGGGGGCCAATTTTTGCCACAGAAAGCAAAAAAATACGCTCCTCTCGGGTGTGGATCAAGCAGGAGTAAAACATGAAATTTCAGCTCAAGAATCCAGCAACTCAAACAGAAAAAACTTTTACATCACAAGGAGTTCTGATCGGCAGTCATGCCTTAAATGACTGGGTGTTAATCGACGACCCTACTCTTGCGCCTTTTTGTGTAGCCATCCGTCCTCAGGCTCAACAGGGCTATGAGGTTATCTGTCTCAGCACACAAACACCGGTGCAAGTGAATCAGCAAAATTTAGCTTTTAAGCAACGTGCTCACTGGACACCAGTGTGTACTTTACAAATTGGCGACTGGCATATCAGGCAGCTGCCTGAAGAAACACCACAACAAACGGCGATACCAAACGTACCATCCCCTGTCATATCAGATACACCAGAACAGGCGGCACCCACTGGTTCCACTCTTACGCCCCCTGTTCTTGATGACCCGTTTGCAGACCTTTTAAATAGTCCTGGGGTGGTACCAGTTGGTGCAATGGATTTGGATAGCACACATCCATTTGATGCGGAGCGGGCTACCCAGCGTAATAGCGCAAACCCATTGGAGCAACTTCAACCAAACCAACTTAACGCCCCTCATGACCCACTAAGTGGGCTATTAAAATAAAAAACGAACTCGTCTTGAGCCGCACAGACCTTGATCTCTGCGGCCACGGCCTGATCCAAGGTGGCCTGCAATAGATACTGGCTCAATTTGGGCATAATATATTGGTTCAACGCGGCCTCGATCATTCTGCCGCCTGACTCACCATGACGACAACGCGCCAATAATAGCTGTAACGCCGCCTCAGATAGGTGCAATTGTGCTTGATAGTGTGTGTATACACGTTGTGCTAAACGCTGCCACTGCAAGCGGGCAATACGCGCCAGGCGCTCTACGTCTAACGGCAAATAAGGAATTACCGTCATGCGCCCTAATAAAGCTGGCGGAAACACGTCAAGTAAAGCTGGGCGTAAAACAGACTCCAATTGTTCAAGATCCGCAGACATGTGCTGTTCGCACCAATCTGCTATCTCATCCGTGCCAACATTCGAGGTAAGCAAAATCAATGTGTTTCTAAAATCCACACGCCGCCCTTCCCCATCCTCCATCCAGCCCTTATCAAAAACCTGAAAAAACAATTCATGCACATCGGGATGCGCTTTTTCAATTTCATCGAGTAAAACCACACTATAAGGCTTACGCCGTACAGCCTCAGTTAAGCGCCCGCCCTCACCATAGCCCACATAGCCGGGTGGTGCACCTTTTAACGCGGATACAGTATGCGCTTCTTGGAACTCACTCATGTTGATGGTGATGACATTATGCTCGCCCCCATACAATGCATCCGCTAACGCCAACGCGGTTTCTGTTTTGCCTACACCGCTAGGGCCACAAAGCAAAAACACCCCCGCTGGTTTGTGTGGATCTAAAATACGGGCGCGTGCGCTTTGAATACGCTGTGCGATTTGTGTTAAAGCATGATCTTGACCCAACACCCGCTGCGCCAAACGAGGCGCTAATTGCAAGACATCATCCAACTCATTTTTAACCATACGGCCAACAGGAATACCGGTCCAGTCAGCCACCACAGCAGCTACTATCGCTGTATCCACCATCGCATACACCAAAGGCTGCTCCCCCTGCAGAGCAAAAAGCTGATCCCGCAGCACAAAAAGCCGTTCTTGTAGATCAAAACCCGCCCCTGTTTCAAGATCATCACATAACTGCCGTTGCGTCTGCACAATCTCTTGAGTTAGTGCGCGCTCCTGTTGCCAACGCTTTTCCCAGATTACCAATTGCTCTGCTGCCTGCTCTAGCTCCTCTTTTAACTGTGTGCCCATCTGGGCATCGCTTAAGCCAAGTCGTTTTTCTTTTTGATAAAGCGCATACTCTAAATGTAAGCGATCCAGTTCCCGTTGTGCCCGCTCCACGGGAGCAGGAAGGGTATGCTGACTAATTGCCACCCGAGCTGCCGCCGTGTCCAATAAAGCTACGGCTTTATCCGGCAGCTGACATGCTGGGATATAGCGTTGCGACAGTTGTACTGCACTACGTATGGCCTCATCTAAAATTAATACCTGATGATGTTCACTTAAATGATTTGCTATGCCTTGCAACATTTCTCGTGCTTGCTCTGCCGTCGGCTCCTCAACGGTGACTACCTGAAAGCGACGCGTTAAAGCAGGGTCTTTTTCAATGTATTTTTTATATTCACTCCAAGTTGTCGCCCCAATCGTACGCAGTTGGCCACGCGCTAAAGCAGGTTTTAATAAGTTTGCGGCATCACCCGTACCTTCTGTGCCCCCCGCTCCAATCAAAGTATGAATTTCATCAATAAATAAAATAATAGGTACCGGGCTTTGTTCTACACTTTCTAAAAGCTGAACCAAACGCTTTTCAAACTCTCCTTTAACACCAGCCCCTGCTTGCAACAGCCCCATATCTAACAAGTACAGCTCTACTCCTTGCAAAGCCGGCGGTACTTCTTTATGAACCAATCGCTGTGCTAAGCCTTCTACAATCGCCGTTTTCCCCACCCCTGCCTCGCCAGCTAATAAGGGATTATTCTGCCGGCGACGCAATAAAATATCGATCATCTGTCGAATTTCATCGTCACGCCCTAAAACCGGATCCAGTGCTCCTTCACGCGCTTTTTGTGTTAAATTCTGCGCATATTGCTCTAACACCGAACCCGTAGCGGTCGCTTCCGCGCTGTGCTCCCGATTTGATTCCTGCTCAGCGGATAGCTCCTGCCACTGATTTGCTGTTTGTAATACAGTCTCTAGCGAAACCCGAGCAAACTGGGAGGACATCTGCCTTAGCACTTGTTTCAGACTCGCGTGTTGCAATGTTGCGATCAATAAATCCCCACTACGAATCTGCGCTCGCTGGCATTGCAATGAGGCATATAACCAGGCGCTCTGTACCACCTCATCAATATGATGTGACAAATCTGAAATCGCCCCCGCCCCTTTAGGTAGTCGATCTAAGGCGCGCAAAATATCTTGCTCCAATGCTACCTCATCGACTTCGGCCTGCTGCAAAAGCACTTGCCAATCAGACTGCGTCGTGTTGATAAGCTGATAAACCCAATGCACTAATTCCACATAAGGGTGCCCACGCAGCTTACAAAATGCCGTCGCCCCCTCTAATGCCTGATAACTTAAGGGATTAAGCCGAGCAAACAGTTCGGCACGATTAAATTCCGACATAAAACATCTCGTCTTTACATTAAGGGGCTAATACCAGCACTTTAGGTTGACTTGGCACCACACGCATGCCCACGGTATTGATTGAATTCTGGGTATTGATCGAGGTTAAGCGCGTTGTTGGTGCAAAACGATTCAAAAAGGTAAAAGCGCCTGTTCTAGGCATAGATGGCCCCATTACCGTATGCGAAATCACCCCTGTCGCGATCCCCAAATTATCACCATTTGTGATCGGAGTGATGGTCATCAAATTATGAACTGGAGCAAAGCAGTGCAAAATATTAAAACAAACAGGTATTGCTGTTGGCCCTAAGGCTAAATCAGGATAAGGAACCGGTGTCAGGGCCGGTGGGGTTAAACACACATCAGGAAAACCAATGTCCAACCCCATCATTTGCGTATTACTAAACATGAATACTCCTAACGATACGCTTGCGTCCACAGCTCGGCTTCATACAAAGCCGAGTCACAGGCCAACACACGAGGGTGCTTTTTTAACCCTACATCCTCTGTGATCGCAGCATGAAAACGCGTGCGCGCAAACTGCGCAGCAGAAAAATCCGCCCCCAGCACACTCGCGTAAGAAAAATCCGCGGCATCTAAGTCGGCACGCACAAAGCGACTCTTTGCCACATCCGCATGGTGAAAAACCGCTTGTGTTAAGCACGCCTCTTGCCAGCAAACCCGTTGCGCCTGACTATGCACCCATAATGAGTGAGCCAAATCAGCCTGAGTAAACTGGGCTTGTTCCAATTGTGCATAAGGAAATAATGCGTATTTAGCTTGTGCCTGTGCAAAAGAGCTGCAGCGCAAATCACAGCCCTTAAAACTACACTGTGTCACATCCGCCCCATCAAGCTGTATGTTCTGCATTGCACAATCAATAAATTGACAGCAAGGCAACTGCATATGGCGCCAATCCATACCCGATAAATCCGATTCCATAAAAACGGTTTTATCAAAGGAGCAACCTTGGAACTGCAGTGTTTTTATTTCCACCTGATAAAAAGTAAATTGATGAAAATGCGTCTCAATCCACTCTGTGGCTTCACTTGTGATCGCCATATAAGTAGCGAACTCAACGATCACCTGCTCTTTTTGTACCTGAGAAAAATGATCCTCTTTAAAGCAGGCATGGCTCAAATCACAGTTTTGCCATCTCACCTGTGTAAATATATTTTTTTGCGACGTCAGCGTCTGCAATGTGCAATCAAGAAAACGACAAGCTGTAAAATGCGTCTCATTCCATATCGCCCCTTGCCAATCACAACGCTCAAAAATCACGTGCTCAAAAGAACAAGCCTGAACATCACACTCGGAAAAATCCACTTCTACAAAGTGGCAATTGCTAAAGCGCACCTCATCAAAGCTCATTGCAGCAAGATCCGCTTGGGTTAAATGCAACCCCTCTAATACCACTTGCGTCGCACTATCCCCTATCTGACCCAAACGAATCAACGTCTCTTTATTCATGTTGGTATTCCTGACGTTGGGGGTAAATGTTGATCTCTTTACTATAAGCCCCATGCAATACCGTACTATCATCCAAATGCGCCAGGCTTGCATCTACTCTGAACAAGTTCGCTTCTTTGAAATTCGCAAAACGCATATCAGCGGCTTTAAAACACGCTTCGATTAAACTGGCTTGGTGGAAATTCGCTTGGTGTAAATGGGCGTGGGTAAAATTTGCCTTGTGTGCATCACAACGATAAAAAACCGCTTCACTTAAATCGCAATGCGTAAAATCACACATTTCTAACCGACTCAAAGAAAAGTCCGCCTGCGCGAAGTTCATTTCCCTAAAAAAACATTGGTAAGCGTCGCACGCCAACATGGCAAATCGCTGTACCTGATTTTGATAGTGCAGTGCCGAATTATTCATCGCGCACGCGCTAAAAATTAGCGCTTCTATACGATTCATAAAAAAGCCACAGCTATCAAACTCACACCCTTCAAACATAAAATCCAAAAATTCACACTGCTGCCAAGTGACTTTTTTAAACTGCACATTCAGCCATTTGCTGTGCTGAAACTGACTCCGATCACACATCACACTTTGCATGGTGCCGCCTTGGATTACACAAGAGCTAAAATCCAGCTCCTCGATAAACAGCTGTTGGAAATCGCAATCCATAAAATAACTCTGAGCAAGTTGTATGCCCTCTAGTTCTACATTTTCAAAGGTACACTCGACAAAATAGGCTTGCTCACATTGCCCTTGCGCTAAATTGGTCTTAATAAAGCGACAATGCTCAAAACGCGCATGACTCAAATTCGCCCGCGTTAATACCGCCTCATCAAATACACAATGAGAAAAATGAGCATGCGATAAATCCGTGCCCTCAAGCCAAGCTTGAGAACAATCCGCCTCTGTTAAGCTCAAGCCGCTTAACCTCATCCCAGAAAAATCCACATGCGCGATGCCCTCCTGCTGCGCTATTTTCTGTAAAAACCGCTTTTTTGCCTGTTCATTTTCTGTGTCACTTAACGGATACACGGGAGACTGATTTTGTGCACTCACTAAGTACATCTGTTGACGTAACGTCTCTAGGCGCTCCATCTGCCCTAAGAAATCAGCATCAACAGGCTCGGCCA
>NZ_JASLIX010000008.1:0-5683 GCF_030152715.1 Paenalcaligenes sp. | reverse complement strand
CCAAGGCAGCCTACGGCAGGGCATGCCGGAAGTAACGCCTGTGGAGATACGAGCAGCGGTTGCGCACTCGGCCCAGGAACCCACCGAAGCGACTCAGGAGTGGCTCAATGCCGCCCCTGAGCGCCGTAGGAATCTCCGGCCTTCAGGCCGGGGAGGATGTCAAGAAGATATTGTCATCGGTTTTTTAAAACTCTGCTATAATTATTCGTCTTTTTTACTGCCAATTGGCCCGCAGCTGTGCTGATAGAAGAGCCTGGGCAGCGTATGGTACTAAGCCATACAAATAAGATTCACTTTATTAATAGGAAAATTATCATGCGTCATCGTCATGGTTTACGTAAACTAAATCGTACTAGCAGCCATCGTTTGGCTATGTTCCGCAATATGTCGGTTTCTTTGATTGAGCACGAAGCCATCAAAACCACTTTGCCTAAAGCCAAGGAATTACGTCGAGTGATTGAGCCTTTGATCACGTTGGCTAAAAACCCAACTGTAGCAAACCGTCGTTTGGCTTTTGCACGTCTACGCGACCGTGATGCGGTGACCAAGCTTTTTGACGTGTTGGGACCTCGTTTTAAAGATCGTAACGGTGGTTACACTCGTGTGCTTAAAATGGGCTTCCGCCAGGGCGACAATGCACCCATGGCCTACATGGAGCTAGTAGAGCGCACCGAAGCAGAAAACAACGACGCTGAATAATAGTTATTAAGCGTGTTAAAAAACCCGTTTCCATATGGAAGCGGGTTTTTTTATGAGGATGCGTTTAGGGTTTGATTGTCTAAGCCCGTGGCAAAAAGGATGATTGGTACAGCTTCAAAAAAACATGTCTACTACCCACAATAACATAAAAAAACGGCACTAAAAGGAAATATAAAACCACTAAAAGGCATCTAATAGTCTATTTTTAAATGCGGTCGCAGCAGGGGCTAAGGTACGCGCAGAACGCTCATAAATATAAAAACGACGGTAGACCGCTGGGTTACTAATAGGTCGCATCACCAGTCCATAGCGCTCGACCAGTGGGCGAGCATAAGGCATACATACGGTTAACCCCAATCCTGCATGCACCATGCTTAAAGCCGTAGACATAAAGCTCACTAAATGGGCCGGTTTAAGATTGAGCTCTGGGCCATGTTCTGTGCTATCTAAATCCCCAGAAAGACGTTTTGTAAATTGACCTTGTAATAAGATGAGAGCTTGGCCTTGTAGCTGTTGCCAAGATAAGTGTTCGGCTTGAGCAAGCGGGTGTTGCGGCGGCAGCACCACATGAAAAGGGCTCTCAAATAATAAAGTGGATTGAATCTCTACGCTGCTATCACGCTCAGGGCCAACGCCGAAATCCACTTCGGCAGCGAGGACTTTGTTGGCCACCTGCTCTACACCGCAATCATAAAGTTGAACCTGAATATCTGGATAGTGCTGGTGAAATTGCGCAATGACGGTGGGAATAACCGTGCTGGAAAGCAGTTGCGGGGCTGCTATACGTACAATGCCTTTTTTTAGCGCTTTTAGGCTAGCGGCCTCGTCTAATACGCTACCTAAGTCCAATAAAATTTTATCGACTAAGGGGTATAAGTCTTTACCCACATCAGACAATTGCACGCGGCGTGTGCTGCGATCAAAAAGCTGCAGACCAAGCGAGCGCTCCATTTGCTTAATTAGGCTGCTTAAAGCGGACTGGGTGATAAATAGGTTTTGAGCGGCGACAGTAAAACTTTGAGTTTTGGCGAGCTCTACAAAGGCACGTAATTGGCGCAGGCTGATATTCATTTGGGCTATCTCTGAGGTTGATCTATTTATTAGTTTAATTGATAAATTAAAGGAAAAAATCCATTTGATTCATAGATGGTTTTCGTTTTTAATGAAGTAGCTATCAGTGTTTTGTCGTCGTGACTTATCTTGATGACGTTCAGCAAGGAGACTGCTGCCATGATTAAAAAAATACACCATGTGGCCTATCGCTGCAAAGATGCGTATGCCACCGCAAAATGGTATGAAAAAAATCTTGATATGAAATTGGTTTTGGCGATTGCCGAAGACAGTGTGCCATCAACGGGTGAGCCTGACCCTTATATGCATATTTTTTTAGATGCGGGAATGGGTAATGTGTTGGCTTTTTTTGAGCTGCCAACACGTCCTGAAATGGGGCGTGATGAAAATACGCCAAAATGGACGCAGCATTTGGCCTTAGAAGTGGATTCCATGGATACCTTATTGCAAGCAAAAGCACGCTTGGAAGCCAATGGTGTCAATGTGATTGGTCCGACGGATCATGCGTTGTTTCAATCTATTTATTTTTTTGATCCCAATGGTCACCGTTTAGAGCTGGCCGTAAATACCCCTTTGCCCGGTATGAATGAAGCCTTGGATGAGGTGAAGTGGGACATGCTCGAGGAGTGGAGTCGCACCAAACGTGCGCCTAAACATGCCGCGTGGTTGCATGATGGAAGCTATAAGGAGATGTTTAAATGAAATTAGCCAGCCTAAAACAAGGCCGTGATGGTGCTTTGGTGGTAGTGAGCCGTGATCTAACCCGTTTTAAGGTGGTGGCAGATATTGCCCCCACTATGCAATACGCTTTAGAAAATTGGGAGCAGTGTGAGCCAGCGCTGCAGCAGGTCTATGAACAAATTAATGCTTCAGCGGATCATACGCAAGCTTTTGATGTGAACTTGTTTCACTCTCCGTTGCCGCGCGCTTATCAGTGGGCAGATGGCTCAGCGTACATTAACCATGTGGAGTTAGTACGCAAAGCACGTAATGCCGAAGTGCCAGCCTCGTTCTACCATGACCCGCTGATGTATCAGGGTGCTTCTGATGGTTTTTTGGCGCCTACGGATAAGGTGGTTGCAGACCCTGACTGGGGCATTGATTTTGAGGCCGAGGTCGCGGTGATTACGGGTGATTTGCCTATGGGGGCAACCGTAGAGCAAGCCGCTCAATCCATTCGCTTGGTGATGCTAGTCAATGATGTGAGCATGCGCGCACTGATCCCTGCGGAACTAGCAAAAGGGTTTGGCTTTTTACAAAGTAAGCCGGCGAGCGCATTTAGTCCGGTGGCCGTTACACCCGATGAATTAGGAGACAAATGGGCCGATCACAAGGTACATCTTCCTTTGCTTGTGGAGCTAAACGGTCAGCCCTTTGGTCAACCCAATGCGGGTGTAGACATGACGTTTAATTTTGCTCAGCTTGTAGCTCATGTAGCTAAAACCCGCACCGTTTGTGCAGGTACGATTGTTGGTTCGGGCACTGTCTCAAATAAACAAGGCAGCTTATGGGGCTCTTCTATTGAAAATGGGGGTGTAGGTTACTGTTGTTTGGCGGAGGTACGTATGTATGAAACCATCGAGCAGGGCAAGCCCTTAACGCCTTTTATGCAGCCGGGTGATGTGGTACGGATTGAAATGAAAGACGAGGCAGGGCAAAGCATTTTTGGTGCGATTGAAAACGAAGTGGAGCGCTTTTAAGCGTTAGCCGATAAGAAAAAAGGGTGCTTTGCCCGCACCCACCAAAGGAGTATTTATGCGTTTATATACGTATTTTCGTAGTTCAGCCGCATATCGAGTGCGTATTGCTTTAGGTTTAAAACAATTGGATTGGGAAGCGGTTCCGGTTCATTTATTGCGTGACGGGGGGCAGCAACACAGCGAGGCGTATAAAAAAAAGAATCCTGCTGAGCTAGTTCCAGTCTTAGAAGACGCAGGACAAGTGTTTACGCAGTCGTTGGCGATCATCGAGTATTTAGATGAGGCGTACCCAACGACACAGGCCTTACTGCCGGATGATCCTGTCGCACGCGCCCATATTCGTGGGTTGGCGCTGCAAATTGCTTGTGATATTCACCCTTTAAATAATTTACGTGTTTTACAGTACCTAGAAAAAAATGCCGCGTGGGATACAGCACAACGCCAGCAGTGGTATTTGCATTGGGTGGGGACCGGGCTAGAAGCCTTTGAAAAACAATTAGCGGTTTATAATACATCGGGTGAGTATTGCTATGGTTCACAGCCAACCTTAGCGGATGTGTGCTTGATACCGCAAGTCTTCAATGCGCAGCGCTTTGGTTATGCAATCGACCATTTACCGCGGGTAGCACAGGCGGTACAGGCTTGCTCGCAACTACCCGCTTTTATTCAAGCTGAGCCTGCTCAACAAATGGATGCAGAGTAATGCAGTTACAGCCTCATTCGGTGGATCAAATTGTTTTAGTCTTATCAAATGCGCCCGACGAGGCGTTGGCAAAACGGATAGCGCACCTCACCGTAGAAGAGGGTTTAGCCGCTTGTGTGAACCTTGGGCGCCCTGCCTTGTCTATGTATATGTGGCAAGGCACGCTGGAGGGCGCCGAGGAAATCCCCCTCACCTTTAAAACCACAGGGGCAAAGGTAGGAGCATTGATGGAAAGAATCCGCTCCTTACACCCTTACGAGGTTCCCGAAATTCTTGTTCTCCCTGTCATTGCGGGGTTGGATACATATATTAACTGGGTAAAAGAACAGACCTCCGCGTAGCCTTGGTGTGATAAAAAGCTAACATCAAACCAAAGGAATGATTCTATGTTGGGTTCTACACCCGCTTGGCAAGGCGGACGGTGGTATCGTCTTTTCTTTTTATTCTGGGTCAGTGTGGTACTGCTCATTGCGCGTCCGGCACAGGCTTTTGATGAGTTTTTAGACCCTGAACAAGCGTTTCAGTTATCGGTAGCCATGCATAGCCCCACCGAGGTGGATGTGCATTTTCAAATCGCGCCAGAATATTACATGTACCAATCGCGGTTTGCTTTTAGTTTGAATGATGACGAGCAAGCGGTGGGTGATCCGGCTTTCCCCCCCGCTCAAGTCATTTATGACCCCACCTTTGATGAGGAAATGGCGGTATTTAGGGAACAGGTAACGGTTCGTGTACCGGTTCAACCCGGCTTAGGTATACCGGGGTTACCCCTGTCATTGGCGATTACGTATCAAGGGTGTGCCGATGCTGGGCTTTGTTATTCCCCTATGACAGAGACGATCCAGCTCACCGCTGTGGAGGGGGGCTACAAAGCGCAAGGGCGCTGGGTAGTGGATAGTGTGCCAGAGCCCTTAGATCATGTGGTCGAGGCCCCCACCACTGCGGTCAGCTTTACCGAGGCATTTAGCTTAAGTGATACCGGTATCGCTGGTTTTCTTGCCCAGGCCTCGTGGGCAGAAATGATGGCCTTGGCTTTTGTGCTTGGTTTGCTGTTGTCATTTACCCCTTGTGTTTTACCGATGGTGCCCATTTTGTTAAGCATTATTGCTGGCCAAGGGGTCAAACCCACGGATTCACGCTGGCGGGGTTTAACGTTGGCCGCGGCTTATGTATTGGGTATGTCGTTGGTTTATACCGCTCTAGGGGTGGCCGCTGGCTTAGCGGGTGCGAGCTTAGCAGCCTGGTTGCAAACCCCTTGGGTATTGAGTCTGTTTGCTGTCATTTTGGCCGTTTTAGCACTCTCCATGTTTGATGTGTATAACTTGCAGGTACCAGCCGGTATGCAGTCATCGTTACAAGGGCGGCTAGCTAAAATTCCCGGTGGTAAATACGGCGGTGTGTTTTTAATGGGCATGCTTTCAGCATTGATTGTGGGGCCATGTGTGGCCGCACCGTTAGCTGGTGTGTTGTTATTTATCTCGCAAACGGGTGATGTGGTCTTAGGGGGCGC
>NZ_JASLIX010000119.1:0-37220 GCF_030152715.1 Paenalcaligenes sp. | reverse complement strand
GGCAATCAGAGTGGTTTGAATCTGGTTGCGAGCTATGAGGCATTTTGTGTAAAGATGTTAGGGGCGTTACGCCAGCGTATTATTTTTGCGCGACAACAAAAAGAAATAGGGCGTCCTGCGCAGTGGTTATCGTGGCCGGTGATCGCCACCTCACATACTTGGGAAAATGGTAAAAACCAGCAGTCACACCAAGACACCACTTTTGCAGAGGCTTTACTAGGCGAGATGAGCGATGTGTGTCGGGTATTGTTTCCAGCAGACTACAATAGTTTTATGGCATTGTTACCCACGATTTATCATAGCCGCGGACAGATTGCCTGTGTGGTGGCACCGAAGCGGGAGCGGGTAACAGTATTTGATGCAGAGCAGGCTCAGCAGTTGGCCGAGCAAGGGGCTATTGTGGTGCGCGAATACGAAGGTCCCCAAGCTGTATTGCTTTTAGCGAACGGTAGTTACCAACTGGAGCAAATGCAATTGGCGGCTGAGCGGCTTCAGGATCAAGGTCGTGGCTATCGCTTAGTTTATATCCAAGAGCCCGGGCGGTTACGTCAAGCTAGAGATAGATTTGAGCTCGAAAAAACATTAACTTCAGAGCAGTGTCAGTGGTTATGCCCAGATACGTTTACCCATCGTATTGCTTTAACCCATATGCGTCCAGAGGTCTTTAGAGGACATTTATGGCATCTATTCCCTCAGACTGAGCACAGTACAGTGCTTGGCTACATTAATCGTGGTGGTACGTTGGATGATTTTGGGATGCAGTTTACTAATAACGCCACCTGGGCACATGTACTGCAAGCGTATGCGAATAGTACAAAAACCTCTCTACATGATTATTTAAGTCCTAACGAGGTCAATGCAGTCTTAGGTATTGGTGATCCTTTTGACTTGCGTTAGTCAAAATAAAAAGCCAGCGATTAAGCTGGCTTTTTTGTAGAAAGAGAGTGATGTGTGCTTAATTGCGTAGCAAAGATTGTAGGGAGCGTAATGGGGTATTACTATCGGTAAGCAGTGCAGGGGCAACGGAGCAATTCGATTGCATTAAGCGCCTGTACATACTGATATCTCGACCTTGATTCACAGCGCATACGGCTTTAATTTGTTGTTGATCATTTAGACCAATGAGTGCGAAGTGCTCTGACTTAGCCTCTTGGCGTATAACAAGCTGCGATGCAAAACAAAAGTCACCTAGCATTTGTAGATTGTGCGTGTACTGATCTGACCAAAGCCATGGGATATCATTAAACCCCTCTGAAGATAGACCACAAATATGATTAGCAATGGCTACTGGCTGGTTTTCAGCTACTTGCCAAGATTCTAGCCGGATATGAGCTTGATAAAAGGGGTTGAAGTGCGCGGTAACATCTCCGGCAGCATAAATGTCTGGGATATTAGTACGCCCATGCTCATCGACCACAATGCCATTATTAACATGGATACCAGCTGCAGCAGCAAGCTCTTGGTTTGGGTGTACTCCAATGCCAGCCACAATTAACTCGGTATGGATAGCACCATGATTGGTTTCTAAGGTATAGGTATTATCCGCATGGGTGTGAATTTGTGTAAGCGAGCTATTTAAAAGGATATTTATTCCTTTTTCTTGATGGAGCTGATGCATGTAATCACTAAGGGCGCTGGGCATTACGCGCTTTAAAATACGCTCCCCCGACTCTAAAAGGGTGACGTCCATTTTAAAGTGGGTCGCCAGTGTAGCGGCGACCTCGAGCCCGATAAAGCCCCCACCAATAATAACCACGTGGCTTTTACCTCGTGCCGCCTGACTTAGCTGCTTGCTGTCATTAAGCGTACGCACATAATGGATGTCAGCATTTTCAGCGCCTTTAGTTATAAGCTTACGTGCACGTGATCCTGTAGCGAAAATTAGCTTATCGTATTGAATGACATCATCATTGCCTAGCAGGATCTTTTTTTCGTTGGGGGCAACTGAGACGACAGGTGAACCTAAAAGTAGATGAATATTTTGATCACGATAAAAATTTTTATCTACTACAAATGCACTTTGTAGGCTATCTTCATCGATGAGCCCTTCTTTGGATAGCACCGGTCTATCATAAGGAATGTGTTCTTCTTCACCAATAAGACTAATACGACTCTGGCTATCTCGTTCGCGTAAGCTTTCTGCTGTACGTCGCCCAGCTTGGCCTGCACCAATAATGACATAATGTGCACACATGGTTGTCTCCTGCTAAATGTTGTTTTATTTATTTAATTTTTTTTCAATACCTAGAGCAATCTGAAGAAGATGTTCATCTTCGCCTTGAGCCCCGATAACTTGAATCCCAATAGGGAGATTTTGTGGTCCCTGAAAGGCAGGAATGGTTAAACAAGGGAGCCCAAGCATATTCCACATCCGACTAAAAATAGGGTCTCCAGTAGCCTGTAGCCCCAAAGGAGCCTCTCCAGGAGCAGCAGGGGCAAGAATGGCATCCCATTTTTCAAAGAAGAGGGCCATCTGTTCTCTGGCTTTTTGTACGGTAGCTAAAGCAAATAAATAATCTTCGTGAGAGATCAGCATACCGTCTTCGATGAGTTCACAGATCTGCGGGCTGAGCTGCGTTTTGTGATAGTCGTACTCAAAGCTCAGATTTTGTGCAGCCTCGTAGGCCATGATGGTTTTTTGGACGGAAACCATGTCATCACAAATAGTAGGTAGCTCAATAAGGCTGACCTGGGTATTGCCAGAGGCAAGATTGAGAGCTGTTTTTTCTAATTGAGCGCGTGTATAGCTATCGGCCTCTAACCATGAGGGAGTATGACAAAAGGCAATACGCGAGGGCAGAGAGCGTTCTTCTTTAAGTGGATGGAAGGGTTGGTTAAGTAAAACCGCACGCATTAGTGCTGCATCATGGACGGTGCGAGTTATGACGCCTAAGGTATCCAGTGAGGAGGACACAGGTCTAACACCGCAAAGAGAGAAGTCACCAAATGTGGGCTTGTAACCAACGACGCCGCAATAAGAGGCAGGTCGAATCAGAGAGCCCGCCGTTTGTGTACCCAAAGCCGCTGGGATCATATAGTCTGCGACGGCGGCTGCAGATCCACTCGATGAGCCCCCAGGTGTATGCGCGAGGTTATGAGGGTTCGCAGTGGGTCCAGGACGAAAATACGCGAATTCGGTTGTGACGGTTTTTCCAAGAATAATACCGCCTGCACGTTGAATGAGTGTTACGCTAGCTGCATCCCACGGAGTGGTTTGGTTTGCATAGATACTGGAGCCTCTTTCCGTAGGAAAGTTACGGGTTTCGATGGTGTCTTTAATACCAATCGGTAAGCCGTGCAAGATACCTTTTATAGGTAGCCGGTCCATTTGATGTGCTTGTTCTAAAGCGGCATCGGGGTTTATGCATTGCCAAGCGCGAACCTTTGGTTCACGCTCGGCAATACGTGCTAAGCACGCTTCCATAATCTGTGTAGCACTAAGCGTTTGATTATGAATAGCTTGTGCCATGTCGTATAGACTGAGCTGAGTTATTGCCGTGTTAGTAAGCATGTTACACCTCAACTAAGGCCTCTAAAGCCGCTTGGAAAGGGGTGAGTGGCGCAAAAAAGAAACCACCATCTAAGCGCCCTTTTTCGCCTTGGCTATCGAGCACCCCTAGGCTAACAACGGGTGTTGTTTTCTGCTGTATGACTTGCCTTGCCGTTAAGCCAGTACGGAAATCAGGTAAATGAGAATAGGCAGGGTGAGGCTCAGAAAGTAAGCCAGTGGGAAGCGACTGTTGGCTTTGTTCTGCTGCGGAACGTAAGCGCTTGGCAGTTTCTGGGGCATATTGATTGAGCATAGCTCCATAGCCTAAAGCATCTACTACAGCACTATCACCAATAGCTCCTAGGGCCCGAGCACGTAGTTCTGTGGTGGCATCAGGGATAAAAGGAGCTTGAGCTGAGGCTGTGAACCAAACATCAGGTAAAGCAGCGATTTGTATACCAAACTCTACGCCATTACTGCCCATACGAATAATGGCACTGCTATTTTTTACACCCGCTCCAGCTAATAGCGTACATAAGCTTGCAGCCATCCATACATTTAAGAAAAAAGCAGCGCTATTTTGGATAAATAAAAGCTCTGGACTTTCTTGGTTGTAATTCTCGACCAATGCATCAAATAGTAAGGCACTAGCATTGGCTGTACGGCCATGTAGATCATCACCTTTAAGTATGGCTTTTTCAGCGATGGGCAGTAATTCTGGTTGAGAGTTTTCGAGTAGGCTTGCGATAGTGGTTGCGATAGGACCATAGATGTAATGTAGACGATCGACTACATCCTGGTTGAATATACCGACCCGAGTGACAGGTCCATCTCCACCATTAATAGAGCTATAGGCGATGAGATCGGGGTTTTGTTTATCTTGCACGTGCAGAATAAACATATTTGGGGACAAGACATCAGCGAGCGGTACAGCAACACCATAGTTTTGGGCTGGAGTCAGGGTTATTTGATCTGACAGAACTAATTGCTGAGCTTCTTCGGGCGTATCGGCCCATCCTTCGAATAGTACCGCCGCCATGGCGGAGTGAAGAATGGGTTTAGCCATGGCTTGTTTGTCAATAATGGGTGGTCCCGCATGCAATAATTCTTTTTCTTTTAGGTTAAGTGTAGATTGAGCTTGGGAGATACCCGTTAGTACAGGCTCTACCTGCAGCATTTGCTGCAGGGCTGTACGATCGGCTTGAGTGATCGATGTGTTCATAGATTATGCCTCCGGCAAGACCCAAGTCTCTGCATAAGCAAAAAAAGCAGAATTCAAGCGACGGTCTAAAAAGTCTCTTTCAATAACCACACCGTCTAGGGCCTTACCATTCACTAAAATTTCTCCTTGATCAGCACCACGGAAGATGCTGTACATCTGGTGTTTTTTAGTTGCTGTCATGGTGGGGGGTACGTCTGCTGCAAAAGGTTCTTGCAGCCCAAGCCACTTGAGTTCTACTTCTAAGCTACCTGCTTTCATGCTTTCGCGATGAATCGTTTTACCATCTGTGTATGATTCGAAAGAATCAATAGTGTGATAGCTCATTGCGTCGAGAGCCGGCACATCCTTAAAGGCTGGGAAGTGTTTAGCATAATCACGGATTAAATAACGCATCATCTCGGGGTTATCTGTTAAGCAGATATTATTTGCCGTAGGATAACCTTGGGCTAGCGTAGGGTTTTCTAAAATAACAATGCCTCGGCCGGCACCATGTGGTGAGATAACGATATTAAAAAATAATGCTAGAGAAACCCAAGGGCCTTGTGGATCGTTTTTATCTTTGAGATAAATGCCGGGGTTGTCACCAGTCCATTCTACTTTTCCGGGGTTTACAGGGCTTTTCATCGTTGTTTCTCCATGTGGTGTAAAGAGTAAATTAACTTTCGTCTAAGGCGATATAAACCATATCGTCTTGGACTTTTACGGGGTAGACGCTGACATTGACCTTGCACGGGGGAGTTAAAACCTCACCTGTTGCTAAGTCGAATAAGGATTGATGTAGAGGACACTCTACTTTTCCATCCTCTAACCACCCCTCTGATAATGAAGCATTGCCATGGGGGCATTTATCATCCGAAGCATAAAAACAGCCTTCTGTTTTATAAATGGCGATACGCTTCCCTGCGATGTCTACACATTGAGCTTCTTCATCATTAATTGCCGTAATGGGTAGAGCGGCAGTCCATTTCTGTGTGCTGGTTGTCATGAGGGGTTCCTTTAGGCTGCTCTGTGAGCAGCCTAGTTGTGTTAGGCGCTAACTTGGATTAATTCAATTTTGTATCCATCAGGATCAGTAATAAAGGCGATCTCACGAGGGCTGTCTTTCATGGGACCTGGCTCGCGTGTAATAGGGACCCCTTGAGCTCGTAAGTGGTCACAAAGCCCGTAGAGATCATCAACGCCGATCGCAATATGGCCGTAAGCTTCTCCCATTTCGTAGGGCGTATTACGATCCCAATTATGAGTTAGCTCTAAAACGGGACCACTTTCTTCGTCTTGGTAACCGACGAAAGTGTTTGTAAAACGCCCACTGGGATAATCGCTTTGCCTTACTACTTGCATACCGAGCATTTCAGTATAAAAAGCCACAGATTTTTCCGTGTTTTGTACGCGTAACATCGTATGCATTAATCGTTTTTTCATGATCCTGCCTAGTTGAATTAATCTGTATTTTTCTGCATGTTTTCTAAAACCATGCGCTGGAAAGCTTGAGCGCTATCTTCCCAATGCGGAGACATTAAGCCGCCGTCATTCATGGCCACGGAGTGTCGTCCTTTTTGTAGTAACACAGCGATTTCGTGATCTTCTTTGTGTACATCTGTCCATAGGTCGCACAGGGCTTTTTTCTCTTCTTCTGTGTATTCACGCTGGTCAAGGCTATAGAGCACTCGATATTGATGAGTAACCCCAGCGCTTACCGGCATATTGATATGAACACCTGCCTGATCGGGTAAATAAATACCTAGGACAAAGCTTGGGAAAAGCGTAAGATAGCGAGCGCTCATGTCTAAGTGGTCTGCTACTTCACTGTCTTGTTTGGGGACTTCGAGGTCTACGGCAGATCCAAGTAGACGGCCATTTGTAATGGTGTAGTGATCTTTAAGAGGCTGACCTGCAGCGGTTACATCATGCACTACTGGAACATGATAAGGCTCAATGAAGTTTTCCATTAAAAGCTTCCAGTTGGCTTGTACTTCACCAAGATCGATACGACCGATGGGCTCCAGTGTGCCGAAGTCAAAATCTTTTAACTCTTCCTCAAAGGTCGCTACATACTCATTAAATTCTGGAGCCTTACCATCAATATTGACAAAAACCCAGTCATGCCAAATGGCAAAACGTACAGGAAGCAAACCAAAATCGCACTTTTTAAATCCAGGGACCTCTTGCTTACGAAACCCTCCAAAGTGAGGAGCGGATTCGAGGGCTCCTGATGTGTCATAAGACCAAGCATGGTACGGACAGGTAATGGATTGTTCTACTTTGGTTTTTTCCGTAACCAGAATTAGGCCTCGGTGACGGCATAGGTTATGAAAGACCCCGATTTCTCCTTTGTCATCCGTTAGTAATAGGATAGGTTGACCACCCACTTCTGTAGGAATCGCGGTGCCAGGCTCTTTAAGCTCATGAACAAAACCAGCTAATACCCAATTACTTTGGAAGATACGTTTTTGCTCCTCTTTAAAGAACTCCTCGCTGGTGTAAGCAGGAGCAGGAAGACCTCGGAGAACATGGTTTTCCTCGGCTGGTAGATCCATCTTGGCTAAATCGGAAACTTGTTGAATAATAGAGCTCATCTCTCTCTCCTTTAGGGTTATAGAACTGTGTTCTTGGACCAGTTTTTTTATGCTTAAAATAAAGCTTATAAAAATAGTACGATAAGAAAAAAAGACCAACAAACGATAAGATTTCATACCCTGTGAAGTTTTTTTATAAGAGAGGTATTAGGAGACAAAAATGCAAGGATTAGAAAATAGACTGCCATCCTTGAACTCATTACGAGTTTTCGAGGTGGCAGCACGTTATATGAGTTTTACTCAGGCTGCAAATGAATTACATGTTACGCAGTCAGCTGTTAGCCACAGAATAAAAACCTTAGAAGAAGAGCTTGGTATGAGGCTCTTTAAAAGAGAAAACTCCAAGTTGGTTTTAACAGAAGAGGGGGAGCAGCTTCTTCCGGAGTTATCTAATATTTTTTATCAAATAAGAAATGTTATAGATGATGTAAAAGATAAAAGTAAAAAACAGCCTCTTTATATTGTTTTAAGGCCTTATTTTGCGCAAAGCTGGTTGTTACCTAGACTACCTGATTTTTGGGAACGCCATCCTGAAATTGATTTGCATTTAATTCATTCTATTCATGCTCCTGCCTTTAACTCTTCTAATTATGATTTGGCAATACAATGGACGAATGCCCCAGCAGAGGATAGCGTCGCTATTCAGCTTTTGGATGGCTCATTGACCGCATGCTGTAGTCCGCATCTTATTGGTGATAAGGTATTGAATACTAATGATTTATATGATTATGTTCTATTGGATGAGGAGACGCCTGTTAATTGGAATAGATGGCTAAAACAGGCAGGCTTAGCTTCTGATTCTTTTAGTAAAAGACTAAGTATTGATGATACTAATGTGAGGATCCAAGCTGCTATTGATGGAGCCGGGTTTATGTTAACCTGTTTGTCTTTGCTAGATCAAAGCAAAAAAAATAATAAACTAGTTGCTCCTTTTTCTGATATAAAATTATATAACTATAATTACTATTTGGTTTACCCTAAAAGTAATATATTGAAAAAGCAGGCTAAGGTTTTTATAGATTGGATTTGTAGTCATATTTAAAAAAGGGGCTTAAGCCCCTTTTTTTATGCAATGATTTCAGGTAAAAATGTAACTATAGATGGGTAGATTGCTAATAATATTACCGCTAGTACCATTAATATAAAAAATGGAAAGGATGCATAAACGACATCTTTTAAATTTTTTCCAGCAATACCTTGAATAACAAATAAGTTAAAACCAACAGGTGGCGTAACTTGCCCCATTTCTATCATTAAAACTAAAAATATGCCAAACCAAACTGGATCAATACCAGCTTGGGTAATAATAGGGAAAACAATGGGTACAGTCATCACTAAAATGGAGATACCGTCTAAGAAAAGGCCTAGTGTTATATACATTAGTGCAAGTAAAAGCAATAAGCTATAAACCGACAGGTTGAGTGAGCCGATGAGCTGTGTGAGACCTGTAGGGACATGCAAGTAGCCAATAGCAGTAGAAAGGAGCGCTGCTGCAATTAAAATACTGCACACCATACAAGAGGTACGTACAGCGGCCATCAGAGAGTCGATTAATAAAGATAAGCTTAGTTTTTTTGAGCAAGCCGTCAAAAGAATAGCGGCAAGCACGCCTACGGCTGCAGCTTCTGATGGAGTCACAATACCACTATAGATGCCGCCAAGAACAACGAGGATAAGCGTACTAATAGGAACTAGATCAATAATAGCGCTCATCCACACTTTTAAGTTTTTTGCACTATTACTACGAGGGGAGTACTGGGGGTTAATTAAGCAACGAATAATAATATAGGTAGAAAATAAGCCGGCGACGAGTAGCCCTGGCATGATTCCTGCCGCAAAGAGTTTAGCAATAGAAACCTCAGCTAAAACACCATAAATAATTAAAATAATTGATGGGGGAATAAGTAAACCTAAACTGCCGGCTCCAGCCAATGACCCCAGTGATAGAGACTCGTTGTAGCCACGCTGTTTGAGTGCATCAATGGTGATTTTGCCTACGGTAGCAGTAGTGGCAGACGTGGAGCCACTCACCGCTGCAAACAGAGTACATCCCATGACGTTTGTATGGAGAAGCCGACCTGGCAGCCACTCCACTAGAGGAGCAAGCCCTCTAAAGAGTCGTTCAGAGATATCCGAGCGGAAAATAATTTCCCCCATCCAAAGAAAGAGAGGGATAGCGGCAAGTTCCCAAGTGGTAGCGCTTTTCCAGATAACGGATTTTGAGACCATACCTGCTCTAGCTAAGCTAAAGTCACCAAGGAAAATCATACTTCCAAAGGCCACAGCTAAGAGCCCAGCAAACACCCAAACCCCAATCCCTAAAGCGAGAAAAACGAAGGCCAACATAGCCAAGGCGATATAAACGGACTCCATGTTTATCCCTCCTGCTCTTGAATAGGTAATGATTCGGTTTCACCTATCAAGGGCTGATTGCTTAGAATAATTAATAAATAAGCACCCAATTGAAGAGTAAAAAAAACAAGTCCTAAAAATAGGATACCTTCCGGAATCCAGAGTGGAACTTGAGCAACCGTTTCACTGACCGCACCACGGTGATAGTTGCGTGTGATGCTTTTCCAAAAACTTTGCAAAACCAAGACGTTAATACAGATCACCAGCAGTACACAGGTAAGTTCAAGTAATCGTCGTACTAGGCGATGGTGGATCATGGAAATGACGAGGTTGACTCGGATCAGAGCTCCCTTTTGTAAGGCATAGCCTAGACCTAAAAATGTCGAAGCAGCCACACCATAGCCCACCATTTCGTCAAGCACATAAGTGGAGCTACTAAAAAAGGCACGTAAGGCGATTTCATAGAGGATAAGAGCGCACATACTAGCTATCACTAAGGCAGCTAGTATGGCTCCTACCTCATTAAGTCGTTGTGAAAAACGAATGAGTAGGTAGGTCATGCGGTTATCCTTTAGTTATTGCGCTTTGGTGTGTTGACGGTATTGCTGAATAATTTCTTCCCCGTCTTTGCCCATAGACTTAACCCAAGCTTGAATGGCGGGCTCAGCAAGTTTTTTCATTTCGGCGAGAAAGGAAGGATCAGGATCCGTGATAACGGTTACACCACGGGAAGCAGCAGTTTCATAGTTTTTTGCAATAACCTGATGAATATTGTCCCAAACAAAGGCTTCGGTGCTTTGAGCCGCTTTTTCTATCGCCTGTTGATGGGACTCTGACAGCTCTTCCCACATATCTAGGTTCATGGTGACGATATTGATGGTACTGTCATAGTGGATAGCGGTAAAAAATTTAGTGTAATCATTAAAACTAGCGCTAAGACCAGATTCCACTGAGGTCAGTACAGCATCAATTCCTCCTGTAGTAAGTTGGGGCACAATATCCGCCCAGCTTAGTTGTACAGGGTTGGCATGTGCATCACGAAAGACACGGCTACTGTTGATGTCGTAGCTACGCATTTTGAGGTTTTTAATACTAGCCATATCCGTATAGGCTTTTTTGCCCCAAAGTCCACTGGCGGGCCATGGAGAAGCGTAAAGCAATTTTTGGTTATATTTGGCTAGGTGCTTGTTGTAGTATGGTTTACTGATCTCATAGAGACGCTTAGCGTCGTCTGGTGTAGAAACCAGAAAGGGTAAAGACGATAAAGTGAAGATAGGATTGACGCCACCTAGTGGTGGGACAAAGGTATTAGCAAGAATAACAGCACCATCAGCAACCGCATCTAGCTGGTCTTTAGATCTAAAGCCTAATGCGCCACCAAAGTGATGCACAATCTCAATATCCCCTTGACTAAATTCTTTTAACTTAGCTGAGAAATATTGATCTCCTTGTCCCTGGACGGATGTGCCAGGATACTCATTTGGCATGTCCCACTTATAGGTTTTTGCTGAAATATTAAATGTGGTAGCAATAAGAGCCCCACAGGCTAACCATTTGGCCCAGTGTTTTTTCATGATTTGTCTCCTACACGGATTTTTATTTTGTTTGGATAATATCTAGCCAGTTCGAAGTGGCCTCAAAACCTAAAAGCTTTTTCGCTTTTTCCCCACTGAAAATAGAAGCTCTTGGATGATTTTTATAATGATCAGCATCGTATTTGGGTAGAAAGCCCCAGGCACGCTCAAACCATTTTAGGGTGTCTTCTTGTCGGCAGCTATCTGTAGCTGTAATGAAAAACGCCCCTGATTTTACTGCATCCGCCTCATAGGCGAGACGGAAAGCACGAGCGCAGTCTTCAGGACTAATATAATAAAAGAGCCAGCGAGTACTTAAGTCTTGAGCACGCTCTACGGTGGGATCGATGTTAGAGGGAATTAATACCATCATTGGTCGTAGCGAAAGCACAGCCATATTTCCACGACGCACAAAGCTTTCAGCCATTTCCTCCATAATCAGCTTACTAATACTGTAAGGCTGGATAGGGTAACGAGGATGCTCCTCATCCACAGGAAGGTATTCTGGCGCAAAGTTAGGATTAGCTTCAGACAAGCCACAGGCTGAGATACTAGAACAGAGAATTACACGCTTAATACCGTTGTTTTCAGCGGTTTGTAAAACATTCCATGTGCCTAGTGTGTTGACTTCGATAAACTTTTCCTCGGGTACTGAGGCGGCAAAATCGAAATCTAAAGCCGCGAGATGAATGACACCATCAACATCTTTAAGCCCAGCATTCAACTCATCTAAATTGAGTACGTTGCAGGGCTTGTAAGATACTTGTGGGTGGCTTGGAGGCGGGCTTAAATCAAGAACTCGTACTTGATAGTGATGGGCGATTAATTCGTTAACGACATACTGACCTAAACGACCACTGCCTCCTGTGACAGCGATAACACGATGATGCTTTTCCACTTGTCTCTCCTTTTGGTTAGTTTTTATAAGCTTAAAGTTTTTCTAAATTGAGTTTAGGTAGGTGGGGGATCGCCCATCAAGCGAGTTTTATTTTTTTCAAATGAAAAAAACTCATGGCTTTTTGTCTATGCCTTGAATTTAGGGCATTTGTTAGAAAATGTTGTCGATGGTGTAGGTCTGAAGTTAGGGTTATTGATGATAAGCGGAATAAATAAAAACCGCCTCTATTTACGATATGGTTCATATATTTGATAATAGTCAGAATAACTGTGTCGTTTTGGATTTTATTGAAATAGGAGACAGCATGTCTGAGATGAAAAAAATTGGGGTGGTTGGTGCAGGTGCGATGGGCCAAGGGATTGCGCAAATTGCGGCTCAAGCTGGCTATACCGTGTATTTGTTTGATACACGAGCTGAGGCAGTGACGGCGGCACAAAAGCAATTACAGGCCATTTGGCAACGTCAGGTAGAAAGAGGGCGTATGACCTCTGAGCAAACGGAAGCCGCCTATGCGTTGATTCAGCCTTGTTCCCAGTTAGAGCAGTTAGCTGATGCGGACTTAGTTGTCGAGGCGATTGTTGAAAACTTAAAGATCAAACAAGAGGTCTTTCAAAATCTAGAAGCTTTAGTCTCAGAGACATGCATTTTGGCTTCAAATACCTCGTCTTTATCGATTACAGCTATTGCACAGGCATGTCAGCGTCCAGAGCGGGTAGCTGGCTTCCATTTCTTTAATCCGGTGCCTTTGATGAAGGTGGTCGAGGTGATCGAGGGGTTACGCACCGATCCACAAGTATGTGAACAGTTAGTAGCCATGGCAAAAGCCATGGGACATACGCCGGTTCGAGCAAAAGACATGCCTGGTTTTATTGTGAATCACGCTGGGCGACCCATGAATATTGAGGGTTTAAAAATTGCTCAAGAACAGGTGGCTGATTTTGCTACCATTGACGCTATTATGCGTGAGCAGGCTGGGTTTAGAATGGGGCCTTTTGAGCTGATGGATTTAACAGCTTTGGATGTGTCGCATCCGGTCATGGAGTCTATTTACAATCAGTTCTACCAAGAGCCGCGCTTTAGACCCTCTCCTATTACGGCAATACGGTATGCGGGAGGGATTTTAGGGCGTAAAACAGGAGAAGGCTTTTACCGATACGAGGACGGTAAAAAGCAATTGCCCGAGGAGCCTTCTATTCCTGCTTTAGCAGCTGGGGTCAAGGTTTGGCTTGTGCCTCACCATGCAGAAGGTTATGAGCGGGCTCAAGCGCTTTTGCAGCGCTTAGATGTAGAGCTGGTTGAAGCAGAAGAGGCGCCAGAAGATGCGCTGTTGGTCGCAACGCCTTTTGGCGAGGATGTGGCTACGATTGTGGCGCATTTTGGTCTGGACGCGACGCGTACGGTGGCCTTGGACACCG
Source organism: Paenalcaligenes sp. (assembly GCF_030152715.1). NCBI lineage: Bacteria > Pseudomonadati > Pseudomonadota > Betaproteobacteria > Burkholderiales > Alcaligenaceae > Paenalcaligenes > Paenalcaligenes sp. The sequence continues at coordinate 23,693 of NZ_JASLIX010000119.1, read as the reverse complement.
CTTTTGGTTTAGAGACCGGACAGCGACGTGTAGTGATGCGCTCTTTGTTGACCGCAGATGAGTGGGTGCAGACAGCACGTGCCGTTTTTGGTAGTGATGGTACCCCTGTGAGCGTGATTGAGGATTCGGCTGGTTTTGTTGCACAGCGTTTGGTGGCATCCATTGTGAATGGCGCGTGTGATATTGCGCAGCAGGGGATCGCGAGCGCGGAGGATATCGATACTGCTGTATCCTTGGGGTTAGGCTACCCGAAAGGTGGTCCTTTAGCGTTAGGAGACGCATTAGGAGCAGAAATGTTGCTTGAGATTTTACAGTCTATGCAAATGATTACTGGTGATATGCGTTATCGCCCGAGTTTGTGGTTGCAGCGCCGAGTGCAGTTAGGCGTGTCATTAAAAACCAGCCGTCGCGCATAAAAACGCAAGCAATAAAAAAGCTCGCCCCTTGTGTTGATCAGGGGGCGAGCTTTTTAATGGAAGAACAATTAGCGCACTTGCTCAATCATGTAGAGAATAGCATCGCGTAAATCATCGTCGGAGGCATTCATGGCTGTGCCACGTGGAGGCATGGCGCCCTTACCTGTGATGGCCACTTGTAGCATGGTATCTAAACCTGTTTCGATATAAGGCGCCCAGGCGTCTTTGTCACCGAATTTAGGCGCACCGGCAACCCCCGAGCCGTGGCAAGCGAAACAAGCAGCATCATAAAGCTTTTTGCCCGCAGCAAGTTGTTCCTCGGTAGCGGCGGGGATGGCGTTATCGCCAGAAGTGGCGGCTGCTGTGGTTTCAGCGCTGTCATCAGCAGCTGAATCGGTTTTTTGTTCGTTGGCATCGGCCTGCTGTGCGGGGGCTTCGCTTTGGTCCTCGCCGGGCTCAGCAAAGCCAGCACCTGCTTCGTTGGCCATGTAGACCATGGCTCGCTCAACCTCTAGGTCATCCAGGGTAGTGTTACCACCCTTGGCTGGCATAGCGCCTTTACCGTTAAGTGCAACTTGGAGCATAGTTTCGTAGCCGGCGGCAATATAAGGTGCCCAGGCGTCTTTGTCACCAAATTTAGGAGCCCCTGCTACACCTGTGGCATGACAGGTTGTACAGGTGGCATCGTAGACCTCTTTACCCGTTTTAAGGGGCCGGTCGGCCTCGACGATATTAAGGGCAAATTGAGCCACGGGTTGAATACGGGCAGCGACACTTTCGGAAGTGTCAGGGCGTGCTTTACCCATACGCAGGTCGTTGGTGTTGCTGTCTATGTAGAACATAGCGGCGCCAACCACAAGCAAAAAGAGAATGGATAGCCAGAAAATGCGGGCTGGGTTTTTGACGTGCACAGATTGTTTATCGTCGTTATTGTGATTTTGTTGTTCCGTAAGGCTCATAGTCGGATCCTGCGAATTCGTACTAAGTGGGGCTGGCGGACCACCGAAAAATGGACTTACTGGGGCCGCAAGATTGATAGTAAATAGAGTATACCAACCGGTAATTATAGCGAACTAAATCGGCTATGGGGTGGCATTGTTGTACTAGGTGAGCAGTTAAAAATAAAAATGGACTAAACAAAAAGTCAGATACAGGGTAAAATAGCTTTTTTGCGCCCGTAGTTCAATGGATAGAATTAGAGTTTCCGAAGCTCTCGATCCAGGTTCGATTCCTGGCGGGCGCGCCAAAAACAAAGACCCGCGAAGGGTCTTTTTGTTTTTTAGGCATCTAATAATGCCTGATATTTTTGTAAGTACACCTCAAAAGATTGATCTTTTTCGGCAGCCTCTATTTGTTGTTGGGCTGCAATTGAATCGGTGGCCGCTTGCTCAAACTCTTGCTGTAGCTCGGCCGAAAAAGGCAAATCTAATAAGTGGTTTTTGTGCGCTAGGCTTTGGGCATAGGTGTAATCCACAAAACTTTGCCCAGACTCGGATATTTGCTTGAGGACACGAGCAGATGGGCATAGGCTGGCATCTTGTATCTTGGCCATTTGTGCATCCAGCGCTGCTTGATAGAGCGGTTGCTCTGCTCCTTTGTCGAAAAGCGCCGCATAGGGTTGCATGGCAAGGAGTAAATCCTCTCCCCAGCTTTTTAGCTCCACTTCTTGCTTGTTTTGATTACGTAGTAACAGCCCAGGCTTACGACCCTCGATAACCACTTTAGCAAAGTTATTTTTACTGTCTTGGCAGAATCCACCATCGGGAAAGACGGGGCTAGGCTCGGTAGCACAAAATAATAAAAACACATCCAAAAAGCGAGCGGTTTCTGCTGATAGACCAATGGGGTCAAAGGGGTCAATATCTAAGCAGCGCACTTCAATGTATTCCACGCCACGGTTAGCTAAAGCGCTAGAAGGGCGCTCATTAGATTTAGGCGTGCGTTTAGGGCGAATATTGGAATAGTATTCGTTTTCGATTTGAAGAATATTGGTGTTGAGCTGGATCCATTCGCCATTACGGTGCGTACCAATATCCGCATATGCCGGCCAGCTTGTGGTGGCGGCACGACGCATGCGTAGTAAAAATGTATCCAGATCGTTGTAACAGAGCTGGAGTTCAGCTTGCGCTTCTTTGTTTTGATAGCCAAGATCACTCATGCGCAAGCTAGTCGCCCAAGGCAGACAATAGGTATCAGGTGCAATTTTTTCTAATGGGAGCTGGTGCTCACCCAGAAAATCCTTGGATACGGCTGGCGAGGCGCCGAACAAATACATAAGTAGCCAAGAATAACGCGTGAAATTGCGGATCAAAGCTAAATAGCCATTGGAACGTTGCTCTTGGAAGGTGCGCCCGTCAATTTGTAATAAAGGCCAAATACGGTCGGGCAGCGAGTAGTTATAGTGCACGCCAGCAATACATTGCATGCGCTTACCATAGCGCTCTGCTAAGCCGCGTCGATAGACGTGCTTGAACATACCGGTGTTGGAAGTGCCATACCAACCGATTTGAATATCGGCCTCGTCGGGTAAGTGAGCAGGCATCGATTGATTCCAGATGACTTCATCACCCAAGTGGCGTACGACAAATTGGTGCACATGTTGTAGCTCTGTACGTAACTCCTCAACAGAGGCATAGGGAGCGGTAATTAGCTCCAAGAGGGCTTCAGCATAGTCCGTGGTGATACGGCTGTTGCACAAGGTTGAGCCCAAGGCAACAGGGTGAGGGGTAGAGGCAAGAAAAGCAGAGTGATCTACCCGGAGCCCTTCTTTTTCAACTCCCCGACGAATGTCGCTTAGGAGGGTTAAATTTGAAGCAAGGGCTTTTATTGGATTCTGGCTCAATGTCATTACCTACGTTCACTTATTATCCGACTTATGATGTGGTCGATTGTAATGCGCAATCCAAATAAAGGGAAAGACACACGTAGGGAGGCTAGGGGGACGTCGGTTTTTAGCTGCTTTTTGTGACAGGGGGGTCGATGGGCAGCTTGATTAAGGACAGGTGATAGGCTTTGCTAATGGCTGCAGCGCGGTTAGAAACATTGAGTTTATGATAAGCATTATGCAAGTGGTACTGCACAGTGTGATGCGTAAGTCCCAGAGCTTTGCCTGCCTCAACATTGGTTTTTCCTAGAGCGATGAGTTGTAAGCAAGCGATTTCTCTCAAGCTTAGTTCTTCGTTCATACATTAACCTCAGCATCATGAAAATGACAAATTATGACTTCGATGCCATTGTTTAAGTCTTTTTAAAAATACTCAAGATCTGAGAGGTAGGTATTAACCCTAAGGGGTTTTATTTAGCTCAAACTCTTGCTTTAGGGGCATGACGGGATTTTTATTTTCGAAGGTGCTAAACTATTTGCTTGTCTTTTTGTTGGCGCCGATTTGCTTGATCCGCTTGCGGGCGCTCCATAAATCCAGCTAAAGAGGTCCGTCTATGGTCTCCAATACAGCTTCTATTATTATTCCTGATGGCTCGGTCGGTGTGGTTCAACCCGAGATTATTGCTTTTGATGAGCCATTGCATTTGTCTAGTGGTCAGGTTTTACCCCAGTATGAGCTGGCCATTGAAACCTACGGTCAACTTAATGACGATCGTAATAATGCCGTCCTGATTTGTCATGCTTTAAATGCCTCACACCATGTAGCGGGCATTGATCCAAATGACCCTAAAAATATCGGTTGGTGGGACAACATGGTTGGCCCAGGTAAGGCCGTTGATACCGATCGCTTTTTTGTGATCGGTGTTAATAATATTGGGTCTTGTTTTGGTTCTACAGGCCCAGCCTCAATCAACCCAGAAACTGGTAAACCTTGGGGCGCAGATTTTCCGTTATTAACCGTTGAGGATTGGGTGCATGCCCAAGCGCGCTTGGCGGATTACTTAGGCATCAAAAAATTTGCTGCTGTCATGGGTGGGTCTTTAGGTGGTATGCAGGCGTTAAGCTGGGCGATCACTTGCCCAGATCGCTTAGAAAATTGCATTGTGATTGCCAGCACTCCTCGTCTTACTGCACAGAATATCGCCTTTAACGAGGTAGCCCGTCGTGCCATCATTACGGATCCTGAGTTTTATGATGGAGACTATTACAGTCGTAATACTGTGCCTAAGCGTGGTTTATCTGTGGCGCGTATGGTTGGGCATATTACCTATCAGTCAGACGAGGTCATGGCAGAAAAATTTGGTCGTGCTCAGCGCGATCCTAAAGAAGATGGACAGTACCGCTATGATTATGGCGTAGAGTTTGAGGTCGAGTCCTACTTGCGTTATCAAGGCGAAAAATTCTCTAAGTATTTTGATGCGAATACTTATTTGTTGATTACGCGTGCTTTGGATTATTTTGATCCGGCACGCGCCCATAACGGGGATTTGGCACGTAGCTTAGAGGCCGTTAAAGCCAAGTTTTTATTAGTTTCTTTCACGACAGATTGGCGGTTTACACCAGAGCGCTCACGTGAAATTGTGCAAGCGTTGCTTAAAAACAAAAGAACGGTCACTTATGCGGAGATCGATGCCCCCCATGGGCACGATGCTTTTTTATTAGATGATCGTCGTTATCACGGTGTGGTGCAGGGCTATTATGATCAAATTGCCGAGCAATTGGGCCTAGGGCCGCGGCAACGCACTACAGGAGTTCTGGCATGAGTCATCAGCAATCCGTACAGCCAGTGAGCTTAGCGCAACGCCCAGATTTAGCACGTATTGCAAGTTGGATTGAGCCATCGACCCATGTATTGGATTTAGGTTGTGCTGACGGTAAATTATTAGCGTATCTGCAGCGTACTAAAAATGTACAAGGCACCGGTATAGAGCGCGATCCCCAAGCGGTGGTAGCCAGTGTGCGTCGGGGGGTACCTGTGATCCAACAGGATCTAGAAGAGGGTCTGGCCTTATTTGAGGATCAGCACTTTGATACGGTGGTTCTGTCTAAAACACTGCAGTCCATGTTAAACACCGAGCATATTTTGCGAGAAATGGCGCGCGTGGCGCGTTATGGCATTGTGTCTTTTCCCAACTTTGGTTATTGGACGCATGGCTTATCGATTTTAGCTGGGCGTATGCCTGTCTCCAAAGAAATGCCTTATGAGTGGTATGACACGCCCAATATCCACTTATGTACCCTAAAAGACTTTCAGGATTTGGCCAAATCCTTAGGTTTAATTATCACGGACAGAGTGGTTTTTAATGGTAAAAAAGAACTCCGCTTTTTACCTGGGCTGCGTGGTACCCTAGCCGTATATCGTTTCGAGTCACCTTTTGCCTCCTCTTTGTAGTGATCATGCATCGTGTCTAATGTCTACCTAAACCCGCGTGTTGCGGCCTTATTTGTTTTAGGTTTTGCCAGTGGGCTGCCCCTGGCCTTAACCAGTGGCACTTTACAAGCGTGGGCTACAGTAGAGCAGGTTTCATTGCGTGATATTGGTTTTTTAACGCTAGTTGGTTCAGCGTATACGCTTAAATTTCTTTGGGCGCCGTTTATTGATCGGTATACGGTGCCCTTTTTAGGGCGCCGTCGGGGGTGGATGGCGCTAAGCCAACTGTTGTTAGGTGTATCTATCGCGGCGATGGGATTATTTAATCCCAGTCACCAACTCGGCGTCATCGCTTTATTAGCGGTATTTGTGGCTTTTATGTCGGCGACCCAAGATATTGCTTTTGATGCCTATAGTACAGATGTGCTACGCGCGCAGGAGCGGGCGGCGGGTGCGGCGGTAAAAGTGTTAGGTTATCGCTTAGCGATGATTGTTTCTAGCGGCTTTGCTTTAGTGATTGCTGATCAATGGCTAGGGTGGAATGGCATGTATATGCTGATGGGCGCTTTAATGCTGGCGTGTGCTATTGCCACTTTTTTAGCCCCAGAGCCTGAGCGTGTCGTGTCTGCACCCCATTCATTACGGGAAGCCGTGGTGGCACCTTTATTAGCCTTTTTTAAACGTCCCGAAGCTATTAGTATTCTCGTGTTGATTGTGTTGTATAAGCTAGGTGATGCCTTTGCTGGTGCATTATCGACCACTTTTTTAATCCGTGGTGCGGGATTTTCAGCGACGGAAGTGGGAACAGTCAATAAAATTTTTGGGCTGGCGGCCACGATTATTGGAGCATTGGTTGGCGGTGGCCTGATGGCTAAATTGGGCTTGTATCGATCCTTGATGCTTTTTGGCTTATTGCAAGCCGTGTCTAATTTTGGTTATTGGTGGTTATCGGTTTCCGAGCCCAATCTTTGGTTTATGGGGGCGGTAGTTGCCATTGAAAATTTGTGCGGGGGTATGGGGACCGCGGCTTTTGTGGCCTTATTGATGGCTTTATGTCATCAGCAGTTTTCGGCTACGCAGTTTGCGTTATTATCGGCGTTATCGGCAGTAGGGCGTACTTATTTAGCCGGTCCGTTAACCCCGCTATTTGTTGAGCATTTAGGTTGGTCTACTTTTTTTATTATTACCGTTTTATTGGCTTTACCCGGTTTATGGCTGCTATGGCGTAAACGTCATATTATCTTAGCTTTGGACGCAAACTCGCATTGATATGTTGCTGCTCACTTTTTACTTAATCGCAATTACAGCAGAAGCCATGACGGCTGCTTTAGCCGCCGGTCGGCGTGATATGGATTGGGTAGGTGTTTGTGTGATTGCTTGCATTACCGCTTTAGGCGGCGGCTCGGTACGTGATGTGTTGCTGGGGCACTACCCGCTAACATGGGTAAAACACCCCGAGTATTTGTGGATGACTGCAGGGGCTGCCATCTTTACAGCTCTGACGGCTCGTATGATGCGTCATTTACATAAGCTGTTTTTGGCGTTGGATGCATTAGGCTTAGTGACGTTTACGGTGATTGGTTGTCAGATTGCGATTGAGATGGAGCTGCCCGTCACGATTATTTTATTAAGTGGCATGATTACAGGGTGCGCAGGCGGGGTATTACGCGATATTTTGTGTAATGATATTCCGCTGTTATTTCGCAAAGAGATGTACGCCAGTGTATCCATGGTAACAGGTGGTTTGTACATGCTAGCGATTCATTTTGAGTTAAATGAGTTAGCTAGCATGTTGGTGCCGATGGGGGTGGGCTTGTTATTCCGTTTTCTGGCTTTGCGTTTTAACTGGCAGATGCCGCAGTTTGTTTATCGTGACGACTGGAAATAATCACAACCAGTTTAAACCCTGTAGCAGCCCCAGCACCAATGGCATCAATAGTGCGGTGAGAATACCTGTTACGCTCATGGCCAATGCAGCAAAGGCCCCCATGGTTTCATTGATCTGGATGACACGAGCGGTACCAATCGCATGAGCGGAAACTCCTGTGGCTACCCCCCGCACAATAGGGTTGTTGAGCTTGAGTAAATAAAAAACTGGGGTGGCTAAAATACTGCCAATAATACCGGTAAAAGCCACAGATACCGCAGTTAAAGAGGGTTGCCCGCCAAAATGATCGGAAATGGCCATCGCGATTGGCATGGTCGCGGATTTAGGCATTAAAGAAATTACCATTTCAGGGCTAGCCCCTAGAGCAAGAGTAAGTATGGCACTACTGACTAAACCGGTAAGCGCTCCAACGACTAAGGTGATGCTCAGCGGACGCCAGAGTAGCTTAAGCTTAGGGAGCTGGTTGTAGAGGGGGATGGCGAGCGCTACGGTAGCTGGCCCAATTAAAAAATGAATAAACTGTGCCCCCTCAAAATAGGTTTCGTAGGGGGTGTCTGTAAGCAATAAAATCCCTACAATTGCACAGACCGAGGTGAGCACTGGCAAAACAAAGGGACTTGAGTGGCAGCGTCTATATAAGTAAAGTGAGGCTAAATACACGCAAAGCGTTAAGGTCAGCCATAACAAGGGGGTATCGGCTAAAAATACCCAAATTCTAAAAAAGTCTTCACGGATCATGGGTTAACTGCGCCTTTTAAGTAACCAGGTTAAGCAGTAGGCGGTGACCACGAGTGTGATGACCGTTGCCAAAATACCTGCTACGACAAAAGCGACCCATTCATCTTGGATGCGATGAAAATACAGCATTACACCAGAGACGGCAGGAATAAATAACAACATTAAGTGCTGGATCAAGGTGTTAGCGGTGGTTTGTAATGCTGCTGGCACTTGCTTACGTATAACAAGGGCAGCAAATAAAAGCAGCATGCCCATCAATGGACCAGGTAGGGGAATACGTAAGCTTTGTACTAAGATTTCACCTAGTAGCTGAAATACAAAAAGAGAGGCAAAAGCAAGAATAATGGGCATTTATTCGATGGGGGCAGTGTTGTAAGGGGTGGCTACCCAGGTGCGCCAACGTAGTTCCAGCCCTTCGGGTAAGTACACCACGACGGGTAAACTGCTGTTGTATTGCAAAAGAGAGCCATTGCTATGAACAGGGATAAACTGTAGGGCCTTTTTGTCATCTGGACAGGCCATGCGAGTTTGTACGGGACCATCAAGCTCACTGAGCTCATAGTAATTATAGCCCCAACCTTCTAGGATTTTTTCTTTGAACACACCGGTGAAGTGCGAGGTATTACAGTCCGCCTCTTGAACTTTTCCCGGCAAAAGTTCGATTTTCAGGTTATTTTCGTAATTACCTATAGGTAGATGAATAACGTGACGACTATAACCGTCGGGAGCAGCTGGAAAAGCCTCGAGTAAAGGGGTTTCTTGGGCAAGTGCAACGGTACTGGATAAAAGCGTTACACTGAATAGATAACCTAAGGGTTTAAGCCATGTGTATAAAGAATAAGAGTGCCGCATAATCAAACCTATGGGATAAAAAGAATAATGCAACCGTACCACGAACTGAATCACAGCGAATAGTCCTGTCATCGACTTGGGGCTATTCATGAAAATGGAGGATCTTTGCATGTTGTCTTTACACGCCATTGACCAACGCATGCAACACGCTTTGGCATCTGGGGATTTACAGCCTATTGAGTTTCAAGCACATCAGGTTCCCGCCAAAGATATGTTGTTTCATGTTTGCTGGGTTCCAGCATTATCGGTTAAAGACAAAAGCAAACCAGCAGGATTTCCCGGGGGGCCTAGAGATCCTAATTTTAATCCTTTTTTGCCCCCAGATCCGCAGCTCACCGTAGGAAAATTGGGTGATTATCATCATGCTGTGCTAAATAAATTTCCGGTTTGTGCGCATCATTTAGTTTTACCGCGTATTGAGTTTGCGGAGCAGCGTAGCGTATTACAATACGAGGATTTTTTAGCTTGGGCATGGCTTTTAACAGAGCTACAAGGCTTAGGTTTTTATAATGGGGGCGAGGAGGCAGGAGCGAGCCAGCGTCATTTGCACGTGCAGTGGATTCCTCCAGCTGTAGATAATGCCAGTTTATTGCCTTTTGTACAGGTGTTGGATGCCGATCAGGATCTGGTTATTCAGTCCCATCCCTGCTGGGGGTTTCGTCATGCTTTTATTTATGTTGGGCTAAGCGAGGATGCACATGAATATGCTCGTAACTTATATCAGGCCTACCAACTAGGTTGTCAAAAGCTGGGTTTACAGTGTGATGATCAGGGGTTGATGCCACCAATGAATATCTTGGTGCAGGATGGCTGGTTATTGATTGTGCCACGCGTTTATGAACAGATACATGATATCCCTCTGAATGCTTTATCGTTTGCGGGCATGATTTATGTGCGCGAACAGGAGCATATTGACCTGGTAAAAACTAAAGGGGTATTACCTTTATTAGCAGCTGTTACTCGTGTATAAGTTGTTGAAAAATTTAAAAAATTTTTTTTGTTTTTTGTAAAAACTAGACGTGCAGCGCGAAGGTCGTTACAATGCCTAAGCGCTGGTTGGCTAATTTTTAGCCAACAAGTGATATAGAGCAGGTGCATAATAAATGGATTGGTTCCATTTCTTATTCACCTCGATTGTGTGTAGGGTGGGTGGTTCTACATCCACCATGCTCTATGGCGCCTACACGAACCTAGTTGTTTGTTATGTATAGCTAGTCCCCTTAATAGGGGGCGGGCTGATTGCGTCTTTAACTAAGCTTTCGTGTAGGCAATGGGGTGAGTGCCGCCCATCGTATCGATGCGCAAACGGCACGGTGTCAGGTTCAAAATGAATCCAATAAGAACCCTGTACACACACAGAGGATTGATAAAAACATGCAAGAGACAGAGTTTTTTCAACTCAAATCCTCCACAGCCTTACTGCTGCTGGTTGGATTTTATCTGCTGACATTTTTAATGTCGCTCATGATTAGCCGTAAAAATGAGAACGTAGATGGCTATATGGTATCGAATAGCGCGGTAGGCTTTGGTTTGTCGGCCGCGAGTATGATTGCTACGTGGATTTGGGCGGCTTCTTTTTATGCCAGTGCAACATCTGGTTTTAAGTACGGTTTATCGGGTCCGATTCATTACGGGTTTTGGGGGGCGTTGATGATTTTATTCATCTACCCCTTTGGGCGTCGTTTTCGTAAACTTGCTCCTGAGGCGCATACCTTAGCCGAGGTCATTCATGCTCGTCATGGCCGCTCGAGTCAGCTGATTATGGCGGGATCTAACTTGGTAGGTAGCTGTATTAGTTTGATGGTGAACTTTACGGCTGCGGGTGCTTTAGTTTCCGTATTGAGCCCGTTGAGCTTTATTCAAGGGGTGTTGATTGCTGGTTTAGGGGTGTTGTCTTACACCTTGTGGTCAGGGTTTAGAGCGTCTGTGCTGACAGACTTTGCGCAGTTAGTTGCCATGATTTTGGCGGCTGTGATTATTATCCCGCTGATATTCTTTAATGCCGGTGGTCCTGATTTTCTTGCGGAAAACATGTGGCGACTGGATGAGGAGCAGGCGAATTTCTTCTCCACCAAGGCCATTTTAGAGCAGGGGGCGCCATATTTTGTCGCGGTACTTGCTTATGCCATCGGTAACCAAACGATTGCTCAACGCCTGTTTGCTGTGCGCGAAGATCTGATTCGTCCTACCTTCTTAACCGCTACCATTGGTTATGGTGCTGTGGTCATTGGGCTGGGGATGCTTGGTTTGCTAGCCTTATTTGCTGGGATTCAGCCTGCTAATGGCGATATGAACAATATCATTCCGCAAATGGCTTCTATGTACTTGCCACCGATTGGTATTGCGCTGTTTTTCTTATTGGTGGTGGGGTCGTTGTCTTCTACGGCAGATGCAGACCTGTGTGCTTTGTCGGCGATTGTGATGACCGACATCTACGGTAAAAACATCGCTAAAGGTAAACCCAACCCACAGCGCATGTTGTGGTGGGGTCGCTTTACCATGATCATCGCTACCATGATGGGGGTGATTTTTGCGAGCCTACGCCTAGACATTTTAGTGATGTTGGTTTTTGTAGGAGCTTTATGGGGGGCCATTGTTTTCCCAGTGATTGTCAGCTTCTATTGGGAAAAGGTAACAAATCGCGCTTTTACTACAGCGGTTATCAGTGCGGTCGTACTCTTTACCATGGTTCGTTTTGAGCTCGTTCCTTTGACGGGTGCTATTGGTGTGTTCTTTGAGGTAGCCGCCGCAATTGGGGGTGGGGTAGTGGCGGGTTTGATGACATTTGCCTTTTTCCCTCGTTTGTTTGCTATTGGGGTAGGCGTTGCCGTAGCTCTTGGTTTGATGCCGTATTTTATTGGGTTCTTGCGTGATTACACCGTGCTTCTTGGCTCCTTAACCTCTTATGGTGTGAGCGCTGTCGTGTGTATCGCGATGAGCTGGAACAGTAAAGAGCGTTTTGATTTTTCGGTCTTGTCAAAACGAGTTACCGCTTTTCACGAAGAGCAAGAAGCGATGTTAAGCGCAACCACGAATACACAAAAATAAGGAGACGTTATGAGTATTAATGCGTTAGTATTTTATATCTTGATTTGGCCTGTGCTTTCTACAGGGATTCTCGCTTTGTTGCTTGTTTCTTTATTTAGAGATATTCGTGCCGCTAAGCGTGAAGGAAGAGAGATGTTGTAAACTATTATCCATATGAGTAATTGAGCTATGTGGTGATTTTACTACAAGCCTCTGTATACCAATTAGTAGATCCTGGTTATATTACAGCAAGCTCAAATCTATACCCTTGCATCAAAACTTACACTATAGTTTGGATGTAAGGGTATTTTTATGGCAGTTAAATTAGATTGGTTTAAAAATTAAGAGTAAGTATTTATGAAAAGTCCTGCTCAACAACGTCAAGGTTCTGATGATGAGATTGATTTATTTGAGCTTGCCTTATTAATTTGGCAAGAAAAAGTGACAGTGCTATTAGTAACCGTCTTTGTTACGGTCTTAGCAGTATTTTATGCTTTATTTGCAACTCCCGTGTATGAGACGGAAGTGACTTTATTGCCACCACACGCCAGTGATATTCAGGGCTATAACCAGGGTCTAATAGCATTAAAGGATACAGATAGCTCGTGGTTAACGAAGCATACAACAAAGTCGGTCTATGATACGTTTTTGAAGCGCTTGTATTCTAAAGAGCTACGTAATCAGATCATGGAGGAGTTATATCTGCCTAGATTGCCTGAGAAAGAGGAGATATTGAATCGTCAGGCATTGCAGCAACGCTTTGAGAAAATAGTAAGCGTTAGACGACCAGATCCAAAAAACACACCAGACTTATATACAGTACAAGTTAGGCTTTCTGATCCTGAGCACGCTACAGAGTTAGCGAATGGGTATGTCGATTTAGCTATACAGCAGGCAAAGCAGCGCCTAAAAGCAGACGTTGAGGCTGAATATACGCGAGTGCAGCTAGACCTAGAGGCACAACTGGCATCACTATTACAGCAAGCAGAGCAAGAACGAAAGAGTGAGTTAATTAAGCTAACAGAAGCCTTATGGATAGCAGAGAGCTTAGGGCTTGAGCAACCAATACTTCCGGATGGTAAAAGTACGATAGAGGGTGCTGCTTATGTTGATCGTAACTTATTATATATGCGCGGAGTTAAAGCCTTGCAAGCACAAATTAGAGTTTTAGAAGAGCGTGATAGTGAGGTTCCTTTTATAGATGAGTACCCAGAGTTAGCGGCAAAACTTGCTTTGTTAAGAGCTTTTAAGTTAGATGATCGACAGGTTAATGTGGCGACTATTGATGAGGCCGCAGAGGTTCCCATAAAACCCGTGCAACCTAAAAAAACGTTAATAGTAGTAATCAGTGGGCTGGTTGGTGGGGCTTTAGGCGTGGGAGCTGCTTTAATTATGGCTTTAGTTAAGAGACGTAGGAGAGCCTAAAAGTTTTAGGTATGAGTTTTTGTTGAAGCAGTAGCATCAGCCCCTTGCTATAGCAAGGGGCTGAGATAGATGGCGATTAGCTAATTTTTTGCATCATCACTATGAATTTGCAGCGCTTCTAAAAAGCGAGATACCATATTGTAGGTTGCAATTGTCGCCGTGATTTCTACGATGAGTTGCTCGTTAAATAAATGCTCAATGTCTTCGTAGACGGTTTGTGGGACTTGGACATTTAAGGTCATTTCATCGGTATAGGCCAATACGGCTTTTTGCTGATCGGTAAATAAGTCTTTATGATCACGCCAGTTGTCTAGTGCATCGAGCTGCTCTTGGGTAACGCCCTCTTTGAGAGCAATAGGTGCGTGTTGGTCGGCTTCGTAGGGCGCGCGATTTAAAATAGCAACACGCATAATAATCAGTTCTCGCAGATCGCCAGGGACTTGGCTATGAAGGCGTATACCAGTTAAATGGTTTAGCCAGCCCTGAGCCACCGTAGGGCTGTGTAACAGCATTTGATATAAGTGAATGACGCTACCGCGTTCCGCTTCGATCTGCTGGACTAGAGGCTGCAGCTCGGTTTGATTTAAATCTGCATAAGGTAAACGGGCCATACATCATTTCCAAGTCATTAAGCGCTAAGCGCTACAGGTTGATGGGTGAAAGGAAGCACCTCGAAAATCGTGGCGCTTACTAATTCTACAATATGGTCGATGTCTTGGGCAGTGCAGATAAAAGGTGGGGCTAATAGGATGTGATCGCCATGCACACCGTCTACGGTGCCACCCATTGGATACATGAGTAAGCCTTTGTCCATGGCAACACGGCGTAATTGAGCATGGGTCTTGGCATGATGGTCTAATGGCGCTTTGCTTTGTTTGTCGGCCACTAGTTCAATTCCTACCATTAAACCGCGACCACGGATATCGCCTACGTTAGGGTGGGCGCTTAAGGTTTGGTGTAAGCCCTGTCGCAATTGTTGCCCTCGTACGCGCACATTGTGTAGCAACTGATCACGTTCGATGACCTGTTGTACTGCTAAAGCGGCCGCACAAGCTGTGGCGTGCCCCATGTAGGTATGACCATGTTGAAAAAAACCTGAGCCGTCCACGAGAGTTTGATAAATACGGCGGCTGGCAAGCATGGCCCCGATGGGTTGATAGCCCGCACCAAGGCCTTTGGCAATGGTGAGGATATCGGGAGTGACTTCGTCCTCTGCGCAGGCAAATAAATGCCCGGTACGCCCCATGCCACACATGACTTCATCCAAAATTAAAAGCACTCCGTACTGATCACAGACTCGACGGATGGCTTGAAGGTAGCCGGGTACCGGGACGAGCACCCCTGCCGTTGCTCCTACGACGGTTTCTGCGACAAAAGCCGCAACGTTTTCTGGCCCAAGTTGTAGGATTTTTTGCTCAAGCTCGTCGGCTAGGCGTGTGGCATAGGCGTGATCACTTTCATCCGCCCCTTGATCGCGGTAAGGGTAGCAAGGGGACACATGGTGCGCTTCGGTTAGTAAAGGCAAAAAAGGGGCACGACGCCACGCATTGCCGCCAATAGCTAAGGCACCAAGCGTATTGCCATGATAGCTTTGACGGCGGGCAATAAATAGTCGTCGACTAGGTTGTTGCTTTTCCACGAAGTATTGGCGCGCAAGTTTGAGTGCAGCCTCAATGGCCTCGGAGCCTCCGGAAACAAAATATACATAGTCCAAATCACCAGGAGCTCTTTGTGCAAGGAATTGGGCCAGTTGCTCGGCTGGCTCATTAGTAAAAAAAGAGGTATGAGCATAGGCCACGGCATCAATTTGTTGATGAATCGCAGCAATGACTTCGGGGTGGCTATGGCCTAGGCAGGACACGGCAGCACCGCCAGAGGCATCAATATAACGCTTGCCGTTTTGGTCAATGAGGGTAATGCCTTCGCCTGCCACGGCAGTAGGTAGGCTTTGTTTTGGGTGGCGGTGGAACACGTGAGTCATGATGATATCCGTCTTGAGTTCAGTTTGAATCGAATGTTTTTTTGTATACTTAAATGAAATGTATGTTTCTTTTAAGCATAGCTCAAGCACCAAATAAATCAAATTTAATGACATATGATTCATTTTGATTCATGATTTTTGGGTTTAAATGTAGTAAAAAAACGATATACTGCTCGTTATGAGTAAAAAAAATCGCCCACCTCAAGACGTAGACACATTGATTCAGCGCTTACAAGCTGACTTTGCAGCGATGCCCCCTCAGTTTCAAATAGGGGCGCGTTATCTAATCGACCATCCGCATGAAGTCCCGATCGCTTCAATGCGTACGCTGGCGACACAAGCCGGTGTGCTGCCAGCGACTTTGGTACGTTTGGCACAATCCTTAGGCTTTAGTGGCTGGACTGAGTTAAAAGCAGTGTTTGTACAGTCTTTACATGCTAGTCCTATGGCTTATACGGATTCGGCTAAAGCAGTACTCAAAGGTCGTAATAAACCATTAGCCATGCTACAACGAGCAGTTCAAGCTCAAGCACAAAATGTATCCAAGCTCGCAGAGCAAAATGCCACGTCGATGACACAAGCGGTGGACTTATTAGTCAAGGCAAAACGGGTGTATGTAGCGGGGTTTCGAGCCTCGCATGCGCCTGCTTTTACTTTTTATTATTTATATCGACTATTTAGAAACCCCATTACGATGTTGCGTGCAGAGGCAGGGACGCTAGAGATGGAGTTGCGTGCTTTAGAAGCGGGGGATGTGGTGGTACTGGTGGCTTTTGCGCCGTACTCACAGGAAATTGTACGAGTTTACGAAGCTGCGCTAGAAAGTGGATGTAAGGTGATTGCTTTGTGCGATAGTCAGGTGGCGCCGATAGCCTTAGAAGCGAACTGCAATTTGATCTTTAGTACGGAAGTCCCCTCTTTTTTCCCTTCGAGTACAGCGGCTGTGGCATTGGTAGAGGGGTTAATAGAACAGATTTTAGCGCGCACGGGCAAAAAAGCCGTGATGGATTTGCAGTCGATGGAAAATCAGTTGCATCAAACGGGATACTGGAAGCGCTAGGGGGCTTGAAGCCCCCTTAGCAGCGTGTTGGCGTTAATCTTAACGTTGCCACAGAACATCTGACACACCTTGGTGTTTGTTAAGATGTCGGGCTAGGACGAAACATAAATCAGATAATCGATTTAAATACTGAGTGCTATGTGCGCTTAAGCCGGTTTCAGATTGATTCAGTTGAATGACCGCACGTTCCGCGCGGCGCGCTACGGTGCGGGCAATATGAGCCAACGCAGCGGCTTTGCATCCGCCTGGCAGGATAAACTCCTTTAAAGGGGGCAACTGGGCATTGTAGTGCTGTAACTGATGTTCTAAAAAAAGCACATGCTGTGCCGTCAGTACTTGATAGCCTGGTACGGCTAATTCAGCGCCCATATCAAATAGATCGTGTTGAATTTGATTTAAACAGAGATCCACGTCTTGAGGCAGAGATTCACAGCGCCATAATCCAATATGACTATTGAGCTCATCCACATCGCCCAGAGCTTGAATACGTTCGTGGGTTTTAGGCACACGCTGACCGTCCCCTAAGGCGGTGGTACCGTCATCGCCGGAGCGTGTAGTAATAATAGAAAGACGGTGGCTCATCGTTGGGCTGCCAGTTGTGAGAGTGCCTGACCCTCTACCCGAACAATACGCCAATCGGGTAAGACCTTGGCACCGTGATGCTCATAAAAATCAATTGCATTTTGATTCCAGTCTAACACGACCCATTCAAAGCGACCACAGTTAAGCTCAATGGCTTTTTGTGCAAGATACTTTAAAACAAATCCACCTAAGCCCTGCTGACGATGTGCGGGGTCAATATAGATATCTTCTAGGTACAGCCCACGCTTGGCTTTAAAAGTAGAGTAATTATGAAACCAGAAAACATAAGCAACGAGGTGCTGAGGCTGATCCTGAGGGGTAATAACGAGTGCTTTGGCAGCAGGCTCCGACCCGAATAAATTATCATAGATGGCTTCATCGGTGGCTTCAAATTGATCCAACATTTTTTCAAATTCGGCCATATCACGCATCAAACGGATAATTTGTGGAATATCATCTGGGGTCGCTGGACGCAACACATAGTTGCCAAAAATTTCGCTCACGATAAAACCTCGTTGTAGAATGACTTAATACACTAACTAAAAAGGGGATTGTATGTCTTTATTATCCACTCGTCACATTGCCGCTACGATCTTTGCATTAGGAACCGTTGCTGTGGTGTCTCCTGCCATCGCCCAACAGGGTACGGCTACCGGCGAGGTACGGCGGATAGATGCGGCCGCGGGTAAAATCACCCTAAAACACGGTAGCATCGATGCGTTAGAGTTGCCAGGCATGACACTGGTTTATTTGATTGATCCGGCTTTACTGGGGGATATTAAACCGGGAGACAAAGTCAAGTTCACGGCAGAGCGTCGTAACGGCGAGTACGTGGTGATTAAAATCAGTAAATAATCCACATTGTTCTTAGTCGGGATCAGATAATAAAAAACCACTCGTTTGAACAACGAGTGGTTTTTTTCTCTGGAAAAAATTAAAGTACGTAGCGGGCTAGATCTTGGCTGCCAGCGGTTTCTTCCAGTTTTTCATTTACGTAGTCGGCGTTGATGACGACATGCTGTTGGCCTTTGGAGCCAGCGTCGTAGGAAAGGTCTTCAAGCAGTTTTTCCATGACGGTGTATAAACGACGGGCGCCAATGTTTTCGGTGCGTTCGTTGACCTCAAAGGCTAATTCAGCTAAGCGACGGATCCCATCCTCTTGGAACTCGAGGGTAACGTCCTCGGTGGCCATCAGTGCGGAGTATTGCTTAGTTAGGGACGCATCCGTATCCGATAGAATTTGTACAAAGTCATCTGCGGTTAAGGAGTCTAACTCTACGCGTATAGGGAAGCGGCCTTGCAGCTCAGGAATGAGATCAGAGGGACGAGAAAGATGGAAAGCGCCCGAGGCAATGAACAAAATATGATCCGTGCGTACCACACCGTATTTGGTATTAACGGTTGTGCCCTCGACCAAAGGCAAAAGGTCACGCTGTACCCCTTGGCGAGAGACTTCGCCGCTGCTATTGCCTTCTCGAGCCGTAATTTTATCGATTTCATCTAAGAAAACGATGCCGTTTTGTTCGGCGTTGCGAACGGCTTCGGTGCGTAACTCTTCTTCGTTAACACGTTTGGCAGCTTCTTCTTCAACCAACAGTTTGAACGCCTCTTTGACTTTCATTTTGCGGGCTTTGGTTTTGTCGCGACCCAGACCAGCAAACATACTGCGTAGCTGCTCGGTCATTTCCTCCATGCCGGGAGGCGCCATGATTTCCATGTGAGGAATAGCCTGGGCTACTTCGATTTCAATTTCGGTGTCGTCGAGCTTGCCTTCACGTAGACGCTTACGGAAGGTTTGGCGCGCTGTGTTTTCTTCGCGCTCTGGCTCACCCATGGCATTACGAGCAGGGGGGATCAAGACGTCTAAGATTCGATCTTCTGCGGCGTCTTCGGCTTGTGTTTGGACACGACGCATTTCGATTTCACGGGTTTGCTTGACAGAAGCATCGACCAAGTCACGGATAATGGTTTCCACATCACGTCCAACATAACCCACCTCGGTGAATTTAGTGGCTTCGACTTTAATAAATGGTGCGTTAGCGAGCTTGGCTAAGCGACGTGCAATTTCAGTTTTGCCCACACCGGTAGGCCCAATCATCAATATGTTTTTGGGCACAATTTCATTACGGAGGGGTTCGGCGACCTGTTGGCGACGCCAGCGATTACGTAGGGCAACCGCCACAGAACGCTTAGCTTTATTCTGACCAACAATATGTTTGTCGAGTTCAGAGACGATCTCGGCGGGAGTCATGGTTGTTGCGGACATAGATACGACCTGATGCAAAAATTATAGGGTTTCGACGATGTGGTTTTGATTGGTGTAAATACACAAATCACCCGCAATTTCTAGGGATTTTTTCACGATCTCGGCGGGAGATAGGTCTGTGTTATGTAATAACGCTAGACCTGCAGATTGGGCATAAGACCCACCTGAGCCAATCGCAGCTAAGCCATGTTCTGGTTCGAGCACGTCCCCGTTACCGGTCAGAATCAGCGTATGCTCTTTATCAGCGACAATAAGCATTGCTTCAAGTCGACGTAAGACTCGGTCTGTACGCCAATCACGAGTGAGCTCTACAGCAGCACGGAGTAGGTGGCCTTGGTGTTTTTCTAGTTTGGCCTCGAAGCGTTCCTGCAGGGTAAAGGCGTCAGCCGTAGCTCCAGCAAAGCCAGCTAAGACTTGGTCTTTGTAGAGACGTCGAATTTTACGAGCTGTGCCTTTTACCACAACGTTGCCAAGAGTAACCTGGCCGTCGCCACCAATGGCGACCTCGTTGCCGCGTCGTACGGCGATAATAGTAGTGGCGTGAAATTGTTCCATTCTGATCCTTTACGTTATGTGTAATGGTACGTGGGGGTCATTTTTTATATTTCAAGACGTCTAATAAACAAAGCCACTCAATGAGTGGCTTTGGTTGAAGCGCTGAAAGTGGATTAGTCTCCATAGAGCTTTTGCCGTTTTTCGCGACGCTCTTGGGCTTCTAGAGAGAGTGTGGCTGTAGGTCGAGCTAAAAGACGCTTTAAGCCAATGGGCTCACCCGTCTCCTCGCACCAGCCATACTCACCCGATTCAATTAGTGCTAGTGATTGTTGCACTTTTTTTAGAAGCTTGCGCTCGCGATCACGGGTACGTAATTCGAGCGCGTGTTCTTCTTCGATCGTTGCACGGTCAGCAGGATCGGGAGCGAACTGGGTTTCTCGTAGATTTTCGGTGGTCGCTCCTGCATTAGCAAGAATTTCTTGTTCGAGTTCGCGTAAGCGATTTTCGAAAAATGCCAACTGTGCCGCATTCATGTAATCGGATTCGGGCATTGCCAAGAGTTCGTCCACTGTTAACAGTTGATCTGGGTTTGTACTGACATTGCTTGCCATGATAGTTCCCTTTTTATCATCGTGGAGCTAAAGCTCCTGCCTAAGTTAAGCCTTGAAAGTTTAGGCCAAAAGCAAGGATTACACTAGACACTGCTCTAGTCCTTGCATAAAGACCTCCTTTGGAAGGTTGTGGCCTATAAACACGAGTTTAGTTTCAGGTTTTTCTTTGCCCAACCACGGCTTACCGGGTTCTGCGCCCATCATCATATGTACCCCTTGGAAAAGCATGCGGCGGTTAGCCCCTTTAAGGTAAATAATGCCTTTGTAGCGTAAAAGGTCGGGGCCAAATACTTGAACCACTCCGCCAAGAAAGTCCTCAAGACGTTCGGGGTCAAAGGGGCGGCGTGATTTAAATACAAATGCACTCACGCTATCTTGATGCGGTGCGTGGTGCTCATGATCACAGTGTTCATCACACTCGTGGTCATGATGATGATCATGAGCCTCTTCGGCAAGAAATTCTGGGTCAATATCCAAAATAGCGTTAAGATTAAAACCGCTAATATCGATAATTTCGTTTAGATCGGCTTCACCAAAATGAACAGAAGAAATTGGTGCGCGTGGATTGATGCGCAAGATGCGTTTGCGCAGCGCCTCGTACTCCTCATCAGAGACCAAGTCTTTTTTCGAGATTAAGATTCTATCAGCAAACCCGATTTGTTTTTGTGACTCGGCTTGTTTGTCGAGTGTGGTCATCCCGTGTTTAGCATCGACAACGGTTACGACGGCGTCCAGACGATAGTACTCAGCAATATCGTCATCCATAAAAAAGGTTTGGCATACTGGCCCAGGGTTAGCCATGCCTGTGGTTTCGATAATAACGCGCTCAAAATTGAGTTCGCCTTGTTGGCGTTTAACACGTAACTCGTTGAGGGTGCGTAAGAGGTCTCCACGTACAGTGCAACACACGCAGCCGTTGCTGAGCTCGATAATTTCTTCTTCTCGATCCTGAACAAGTAATTCGTTATCTATGTTCTCAGGGCCAAATTCATTTTCTATTACCGCAATACGGCGCCCATGGTATTCGGAAAGGATGCGCTTGAGCAGCGTGGTTTTTCCTGCACCTAAAAAGCCGGTAAGCACCGTGACAGGCACCATGTTTTCAATAGCGGTAGACATATAAAGGTCCCTCGAATAAATCTATGCGATTACAGCACAGCCAGCGCCGAAGCGCAAACAACAAAAAAGATGCTTACTTATGTGGGGACGATTGGTGACATTGCAAGCAAACAGCGCGTAACTCGGTTTCTGGGCTTGCTAAAGCAAAGCCAGCCTGCAGGATACAGTCGTTAATTTGCTCGCTTAGGCGCGGTGCTCGCATTTCTGCTACCGCTCCACACTGCGTACAAACCACTAGTAGGTCATGTGGTTCACCTGCCACATCCACACATGCCGTCCAAGCGTTAATGGCGTCTAAACGGTGAATTAAGCCTTCTTCGGTTAAGAAATCTAAGGCGCGGTATACCGTAGGGGGGGCGGCATTAGGCTGGATGGTTTTAATCTGATCAAGCAGTTCATAAGCTTTTAAACTGCGCTGCGCGCGGATGAGCAGTTCTAATACCTGTTTACGTATGGGGGTCAGGCGTTTTTGACGCTGCTTACAGAGCTGCTCGGCATTATGCAATTGCTGTTCTATGGCTTGAGGGGTGAGTACATGTATAGGCATAGGCATAGTATAAAATAGATTCGATATGTTATAACATATCAAACTTATACTTGATGAGATAAAACATGAAGTCCCGAAAGAATCATTCATATACCGGATCGACCTTATTGTGGTCGGTAGGGCAACGACTACTGCTAGTTACGGTAGTCGTTGGTTGCATGTGGCTATTAAGTGCCTGGGCATTAGGTTGGCTATGAGTATACCCATCATTGAGCTTGAACATGTCAGTTTAGGTTGGCGCGGTAAAACAGCACTACGCGATGTGAGCCTACAGTTTCATCAAGGGGGGTTATATGCCATTGTGGGGCCTAATGGGGCAGGTAAATCCACATTACTAAAAGCACTAACAACAGAGATTGCTCCGTTACAAGGGCAGGTACGTTTGGGTTTTAATCTGCAAAAAGATTTGGCTTTTTTACCACAACAGGCGGATATGGATCGCAGTTTTCCGATTACGGTGTATGACCTAGTTGCGATGGGGGCTTGGCCACGAATCGGTGCTTGGCGCAAAGTAGACTCAGCCGAGCATAAACGTATCCAGCACGCTTTAGAAAAAGTGGGTTTAAGTGGTTTTGCGGCGCGACGTATTCATACCCTATCGGGAGGGCAGTTTCAGCGGGCCTTGTTTGCGCGCATGATACTACAAGAGGCCGGTGTGATTTTATTGGACGAGCCCTTTGCTGCAGTAGACAGTGACACGACGCAGGCCTTATTGGCATTGATACTTGAATGGCATGAACAAGGGCGTACCGTGATCGCCGTATTACATGAAATGGAAATGGTACAGAAGCATTTCCCGCAGTGTGTGTTGTTAGGTGGTCAGCTGATTGCTCAAGGGCTAAGCACAGAGATCTTAACACCAGAAAATTTGCATTTGGCGCGCCATCTTTGTGCGGGAGACTTTT
The DNA here is from genome assembly GCF_030152715.1 of Paenalcaligenes sp. Taxonomy (NCBI): domain Bacteria; kingdom Pseudomonadati; phylum Pseudomonadota; class Betaproteobacteria; order Burkholderiales; family Alcaligenaceae; genus Paenalcaligenes; species Paenalcaligenes sp. The sequence goes on along the minus strand of NZ_JASLIX010000119.1, from coordinate 526 downwards.
AGCCATGCTGATGGATTGGTTAATTGCCCCTTTTGTGGATTTTGGGTTTATGCGCCGTGCGCTAGCAGGTTCGTTTGCGCTGGCAATTGCGGCGGGACCACTGGGTGTGTTCTTGATTTTACGACGTATGAGCCTAATGGGTGATGCGATGGCGCATGCCATTTTGCCTGGAGTGGCAGTGGGCTTTTTGACGGCGGGTTTATCGCTGGGGGCGATGGCGCTTGGTGGTGTGCTGACAGGGCTAACGGTGGCTCTTTTAGCGGGGGCCGTGGCACGTTTGACGCCTTTGCGCGAGGATGCGAGTTTTGCGGCGTTTTATTTGGTGTCTTTAGGCTTAGGGGTGCTCTTAGTATCACTACGTGGCTCTAATATGGATTTGCTGCATGTGTTATTTGGCACAGTGCTTGGGCTAAATGACGAAGCATTGTTATTAGTTACAGCCACCTCCACTTTAAGTTTGATCGTCTTGAGTCTGATTTATCGTCCCTTAGTGATGGATTGTTTGGATCCGTTCTTTTTACGTTTG